>JAIQGF010000010.1 GCA_020072845.1 Terriglobia bacterium | reverse complement strand
GAGAGGATCTCGTATCCGGGAATGTGGACGCCGACGAAGGGCAAGGGTTGGGCCACATTGTCTCCAGATCCCACGCAGGAAAGACGGCCCAAGTCTGCAAAAGCTTATTATTTGGCCCACATTATAGGCCGCATCGGCCGCGGCCAGCGCACAAAATCGGACGGTCGCGAAATGAAAACCAAAAAGGCACGGCCCTCGCCGTGCCTTGTTCATTCGCGGACAACGCGCCGCTCGCTAGTCGCTCATCAGCTGCCAGAATCCCTGGTCCGTCTTGACCAGGTTGACGGCGACTTTCTTGGCCTCGCCGTGGTAGAAGTTGGCGCCGTATTTTTCGATCAGCGCCTGCGTGTCCCAGAGATTGAAAGCCTTGATCAACTGGCCATTGGCGTCAAACAGGTCGCCCACCGGCGTCGGCTCCCACTTCCAGGTGTACTCCACGCGCGCCATGCTGGGGCCGTTCATGGTGACTTTGGTGACCTCCACCAGCTTGCGCCGCGCCAGCGGCACCGCGAGGGCGAGCGTCCCGTCCTTTTCCTTGGTCTTCTGGAATTCGGGGAAGGCGGTCAGCTCGGTTTCGCCCTTGGGCGTGAGCGCGATGTTGTACGTCTCGCCCTTGCCCTTGACGGGGACGAGTGTCACCATGCCGGCTTTTGCCAGCAGCTTGTAATGCGGGTCCCGCGGTTTCTCGTTGATGCTGGATTTCACCGTCCCGGTGTGGAAACGCAGCATGGCCGGGCCCTGCGCCTTCAAGATCGAGGTGACCGCGGTGGTCGCGTCCTGCTGCGTCAGGACCTTCCTCGACTGCATGAACCAGTAGCCGGCCGTGCCGACGATGACGGCCACCAGCGCCAGGATCAGCAAGAGTGGAACTACCGACGACGACCTCTGTTCCATTTCGATTTCTTGTTCAAACATACTTCCTCCCCGTGCCGCGGGCGCACGGGCGTCCGCTCCGAAACCGCCGCCGGTATGCGCTGCCACCGGTCGGCAAGGCGGGAAACAGATCAGTATTCCCCCGTCGGGAACGTCTTGCGGTGACTGCAATCACCAGCCGTTGTGAGAACGCGACGGCGCTGCCGGCGCGGGTGTATCAAGGGATTCCCGGCGCGCAATTTTCCGTTACTTCGAAACCCGGCGGAACAGCGGCTGGATATAATCGTCACAGTCATAGCCACACTTGCCTTGGTTCACGGATGCCCATAGCAGCGCCGCGCGCAGAGACTGGCAGGAAGCCGGCGGAGCCGCGCCCGGCCGCCCGGGTGGTGCTGAGCCATCCCGGCAACGCGCCGTTCGTGCAACACGCCGCCCGCGCCCTGCATGAGTCCGGGTTGCTCTCCGCCTACGTCACCACCTTCGTTTACCAGCGCGATTCCGCCTTGGGGCGGTCGTTGCGCGGCGCGCTCTCGCTGCTGATGCGCGATGCCGACCGCCAGCTCTCGCGGCGTGCCATCACCGAGGTTTCCCACGACCTGGTCCGCTCGCATCCGCTGCCGGAAATCATCCGCATGGCATCGGTCAAGGGCGCCGGCCCGATCACCACCGATCGCGTGTGGGAGGTCACGGAGAAATGGTTCGACCGCCTGGTGGCGCGCCGGCACCTGCGCGGCGCAACCGCGGCGTACGCCTACGAACACGCGGCCCTGGCCACCTTTACCGAGCAAAAACGGCGGGGAGGCCTTTGCATTTACGACATGCCGATCACCCACCACGCGACGTCGGCGGCATGTGTGGACCCGGAGTTTGCCCGATTTCCGGCGGTGGAAAGCGCGCGCGACCGGCATCTCCGCCGGCTGGCATTCCGGCGCAACGCCAGGAAGGATGCCGAGCTGGCGCTGGCCGACTTGGTCGTCGCCGCCTCCTCCTTCACCAAGGACTCGCTGGTACGGGCCGGAACGCCGGCCGAACGCATCGTGGTAGTGCCGTACGGCGCGCCTCCGGTGTGGGACGGTTCGGCGGAACGGCCGCGCCGGCCCTTTATCTTCCTCAGCGCCGGGACCCAATCGGTGCGCAAGGGCGTGCATTATTTGCTGGAGGCGTGGCGCAAGCTGGGTGCGCCCGCCGATGCCGAACTGTGGCTGATCGGGGCCATGGTGCTGCCGCCGGAATCCACGGCTAATCTTCCCGGCAAAGTCGTGATCCGCCCCTCGCTGCCGCGGCCGGAATTATTCGAACTGTTTCGCCGCGCCGGCGTTCTAGTGTTCCCATCGCTGTGCGAAGGCTTTGGCCAGGTGATTACGGAGGCCATGTCGCAGGGCCTGCCGGTGATTACGACCGCCAACACCGCGGGACCTGATTTCATCGAGCACGGCCGCAACGGCTTCCTTGTGCCCATCCGCGACAGCGAGCGCCTGGCTGAAACCATGCAATGGTGCCTGGATCACCCCGACGCCATGCCGGAGATTTCTCGCGCCGCCATGGAGCGAACGGCGCGCTGGCAGTGGAGCGACTACCGCGCCGCCTTGGGCGCGGCCGTGTTGAGTTTCCTGCATGAGGCCGGTACTCGCCCGATGGCGCCCAATCATCTGTCCACAGCGGCGGAAAAGGGGTGAGGACAGCGTGCGCGTCTGTCTGATTGGAGCGACTCACCCCTGTCACAATCCGCGCCTGGTGCGGGAAGCCGACGCGCTCGCCGAACGGGGGCACGACGTGCGGGTGATTGCTGTCCGTGCAGTGCCTGCGCTGATCGCCGACGACGAGAAACTCGTGGCCGCGCGCCGGTGGCGGTTGCAATCGGCCAGCATCCTGCGTTCGCCGTGGCCCCATCGTCTGCGCGCCGTTCCTCATCGCCTCCGGCGTGCCATGGCGGCCGCGGCGTTCCGGCGCACCGGCTCTTCGGGCGCGGCGGAGAATGCGCTCTGCGAAGCGGCGCCGCAACTCTTGCGGTTCGCGCTGGCGGAGCCGGCCGACTGGTTCGTGGCGCACACCCAGCCCGTCCTGGGCGTAGCGGCACGGGCGGCGCGCCAATGGAACGCGCGCCTGGGATTCGACTGCGAGGACCTGCTGGCTGAAGTGGATGATTCCGCGGCGGCGATGGTCCGCTCGGTCGAGCGTGCGTACCTGCCCGCCTGCGACTACGTCTCCACCGCATCGCGCGCCATGGCGGCGCAGCTTCAGCAGCAGTACCAGATCGCGCCCGCGGTCCTGTACAACGTTTTCCCGCGAGCGCAGGCCGTACGCCTACTGCCGCCGCCACAGCGTCCGGCCAATACAGCGCTGCGCCTGCACTGGGTCGGCCAGGTTGCGGGGCCGGGCAAAGGCCTGGAGGAAGCCGTGGAGGCGGCGGCCTTGGCCGGAGGGGGCGTGGAATTGTCGGTGCGATGCATGCTGGCCGGCGATTTCGGAGTGAAGTTTGAGCGCATGGCGCGCGAAAAGAATGTTCCACTCACCTTCCTTCCCCACGTTCATCACGACGAACTGGCCGGCGCCATGGGCTCCTTCGATGTCGGGCTCGCGCTGGAGCGGCTGACCAACCCGAACTCCTCCATCACGGTGTCGAATAAATTATTCCTCTACATGCTTGCCGGCCTGGCCTTGGCTGCCAGCGATACTCCCGGCCAGCGCGAGGTGATGGAGCAGGCGCCCACTGCGGGGTTTGTCTATCCGTGCGGTCGTCCCGACCTGCTGGCAGCGCAGTTGCGACGCTGGCGCGACGACCGGAGCGGGCTGCGCGCCGCGCAATCCGCCGCCTGGCAGGCCGCTCATGACCGTTTTTGCTGGGATGTGGAAAAGTTGCGCTACCTGGAACTGCTGGAGAGACCGTTGGCGCGACCGGCGCGGGCGTCTACTTCGTAAACTTTTCCGGGCGACGACGAGATATCCTCAGAAATTAGTTTCACTACTGTTTATTTCGTCACCCTGGATGACTAGAATGGCGTTATCTTTCTTGGGACATTCACCAGAAAGCATCACTGAGGTAGCGATGCCGCTGCTCGTATCTGTTCTGGCGCGCCGTGTTTGGATTGCAGTTCTCGTGGCCGGCTTTTTGTGCGCGGCCACACAAGCCCAGTCGGATCGGCCTTCCGATTCCGGTCAACCGGCCACACAACAGTCGCAGCCGCCAAACGCCAGCGATGCCAAGGCCCCTCCGGCCGCGCCCGAGGGGAACGCGGCGCCGTCCGGACGCATGCAGATTTCGTCGCCGGCTTCCAGCACCCCGGTTGACATGCTGATCGGCCCCGGTGACGAAGGTGACATGACGGTTTATGGCGTTCCGGAACTATCCACCCATTTCCGCGTGGAGAGCAGCGGAGACGCATACCTGCCGCTGATCGGGAAATTCCATATGGCGGGGCTCAGCGCCGACGCGGCGCAGGCGCAAATCAATGAAAAGTACGAAAGCGGCGGTTTCCTTCACAATCCCCACGTCACCATCTACATCAAGGAGTACATGACCCAGGGCATCTCGGTGATGGGAGAAGTGACTCGTCCCGGGATTTACTCGGCGATGAATGCGCGGCGCCTGTACGATCTTTTCCTGATTGCCGGCGGGCTCACGGCTCGTGCCGGCAAGACCGTGACCATCACCCACTCCAAGGAGCCGAACAAACCGGTTGTGGTCACCCTGGAAAATGGCCTGGCCGCCAACCAGGCTAATGTGGAGATCCAGCCCGGTGACACCATCAACGTTTCGAAGGCGGGCACGGTGTACGTCATCGGGGAAGTGAACCGTCCGGGTGCGTTCGTCATGGAGACGACGCAGACCCCAAGCCTGCTGCAGATCCTGGCAGCGGCCAATGGTCCCACCCGCATGGCGGTCCTCAGCCACACGCGCGTGATCCGGCGCACGCCCAAGGGCCTGGAGAGCAAGGACATTGATCTGAAAAAGATCATGCAGGCCAAGGCGGGCGATGTCGAGGTACTGGCGGACGACATCGTGTTCGTGCCCTCAAGCCGGGCCAAAGGGATGATGCCGGGCGGCGCCGGTTCGATGCTCGGCATGCTGGCCAACCTGGCGATCTACCGTTTCTGAGGAGGCCGCCCAACATTCCGCGCACCTCGCCAACCGCCTTCCGCCGTCCATGAAAACTGTCCTCGTCGTCGGGCCCGATTTCGTGCCCAGCAGCATGCCTCCGGCGCTGCGGCTCCGCTTCCTGGTCCGGCACCTGCGCGAGTTCGACTGGAATCCGGTGGTCCTTTCCGTGGACCCGCGTTGCTACGAGCACGCCACCGACGCGGAGAATGAGCGCCTTCTGCCTGACGGCCTGGAGGTGATTCGCACCGCGGCCGCTTCACCGCAGTGGACGCGCAAGATCGGCATCGGCGATCTTGGACTGCGCTCGCTGCGCCAGCAGTGGAAAGCCATCCAGAAAATTTGTGCCCGCCGAACCGTTGACTTGCTGTTGCTGTCTGTTCCCCCGTATCCCACCATGGTGCTCGGCCGCCTCGCCTACCGGCGCTTCCGCATTCCCTACGTCGTGGATTACCAGGATCCCTGGGTCACCGACTACTACTTGAGCAAGCCGAAAAGCCAGCGTCCTCCCAAGTGGAGGTGGTCGCATGCCCTGGCGAAAATTCTGGAGCCGTTTGCGCTGCGGAATGTCGCCCACATCACCGGCGTGTCCACCGGCACAACCGATTCCGTCGTCCGGCGCTATCCCTGGTTGAAGGATATCCCTACCACGGAGATTCCTCTGGGCGGCGAGCCCGCCGATTTCGAATACCTCAGCCGGCACCGGCGCGCCAATCCCGTGTTCACTCCCGGCGATGGCCTCATTCACGTGTCTTACGTCGGCGTGTGCATCCCCGGCATGAACGCCACCCTGCGGGCTCTGTTCGAGGCAGTGCGCCTCGGCCTGCGCGATGACCCCACGCTGTTCGGCCGGCTGCGGCTGCATTTTGTAGGCACAACCTATTCACCGCAGGCCACCGAGCAGGTGATGCCGGTGGCGCGCGAGATGGGCGTGGAACGAAGCATCACCGAGCGGCCCGCCCGCGTGGCCTATCTGGACGCGCTGCAGGTGCTGCTCGACTCCGACGGCGTAGTCATGATCGGCTCGGACGCGCCGCACTATACCGCCTCGAAGCTGTTTCCTTACGTGCTGGCGCAGAAGCCGCTGCTGGCCATCTTTCACCGGGAAAGCAGCGTCGTCCGCATCGCGGCGCAAACCCGCGCCGGCAAGGTGGTCACCTTTGACAACGCGGATGGTCCCCCGGCCAAGGGCGTGCCGGAAATCCGCGCCTGGTTGACGGCGCTGCTGGCTTCGCCCGGCCCGCTGCAGCCGAACACCGATTGGACTGCGTTCGAGCAGTACACCACGCGTGCCATGTCGCGGCGGATGGCGGAAGCTTTTGACCGTGCGCTGGCCCGCCGCGCTAATAATCGGAGTGCCGTGGTAAGAGGGTAAGCGGAGAGTTCACGCGCTTGCGCCCCTATCAGGTGTACAAGAGTAGACACTCCGCGCGCATTCGTTGATTGCTATAATGCTGCTATTGCCAGACTGATGTGGGGCGCGTCGTTTCCAGGTTTTCCGTCAGCTACGTGTCGGTGTCTCAATGAGTGTCAGGGCCGCGCTTGAAACGAAAATCGTCTGGATGACCAAGGCGTTGCGCTTTTGCCGCACCTACGTGCGGCGCTGTTTCGATCCCAACCGTTATCGCGCTCCTAGCGCGCCGCACCTTTCCATTGAGTCCACCAACGTCTGCAATGCCAAGTGCGCCTTCTGCGCCAATCCCGTGATGCAGCGGAAAAAGCAACCGCTCTCGATGGAACTGTTCAAGAAGGCGGTGGACGAACTGGCAGCCATGGGGTCCTCCGCGCTCGACTTCAACGTCACTATCGGCGACCCGCTGCTCGACCCGTATCTGCTGGAACGTGCCCGTTACGCCACCCGCACCTACCCGCAGTTCAACTCGGTCGGCTTCGTTACCACGCTGCAGTGGCTGCACCGTTTTCCGATCGACGAGTTCTGGGACTCCGGCATCAAGTGGATATCCATTTCCACCGCCTTGTCGGGACGTGAGAAGTACGCGGAGTTTTTCGGCGTCGACAAGTACGACCAGATGATGAGGAACCTCCTCACGCTTATCGAGGAGAACAAGCGCCGCGAAAATAAGATCATCTATGTCATCCACATCAAACCGACCAACGAGCCCGTGGAAGCGGTCTTGAAGCACGCCGACTTCCAGCGGATCAACAGCATGGTCGAGCAGGATCTCGTGGCCAATGTCAAGACGCGTGGCGCGTACGTGGACGATTGGCAGGGTGCGGTTCAGCTTCCGCCCTACCTGAAGAAGCGTCCACTGGTCCCACGCGCGTTCCGCCCTTGTGCGCAGCTCTTCGGGGGAATGATCGTGTACTCCAACGGGAACGTCGGGGCCTGCAATTGCCGGGACTTCGAAGCGAGCAGCGAGCTCACGCTGGGCAACGTGAAAGACAACACCCTCGCCGAACTATGGAGTGGCGAAAAGGTGGCGCGCCTGCGCTCCGAGTGGCGCAGGAAAAACAAGGTCCCTGAAATCTGCAAAACTTGCCGGCACTACAACTACTGATGCTGCCCGCTGGTCCGCAACCTCACGACGGCTGCCCGGATGTGAGTTTCCCCGAGGATTCTGCGCCTTTGCTCCGGTCCGACCGGCTGTGATACATACAGCAGGAGCCACTCGCACACTTTGCCGTATCGTATCGCCATCGTCACGACGCACCCTATCCAGTACCAGGCGCCATGGTTTCGCGCCATGGCGGCACATCCGGAACTCGACCTGGAAGTTTTTTTCTGCCATCACGCCACTCCCAGCCAACAGGCCGCCGCGGGGTTTGGAGTCGAGTTCGATTGGGACCTCCCGCTGCTGGACGGGTACCGCTTCTGCTTTCTGAAAAACGTTGCTACCCATCCGTCCGTCAGCCATTTTTCCGGATTGGATACGCCCGAGATCAGCGGCATCATTCGCGAGCAGCGCTTCGATGCGGTCATCAATTGTGGATGGCACCGCAAGAGTTACTGGCAATCCATCCGTGCCTGCTGGAAAACCCGGACCCCGGTGATGGTGCGCAGCGATTCCCACCTGCATACCGAGCGCTCCGCGTTGAAGGAAGCGGTCAAGCTGCCGGCCTATCGACTATTCATTCCCCGCATGGATGCCTGCCTGGCCGTCGGCCGCTGGGCGCGCGATTATTTTCTGTACTACGGCGCCCGCCCTGAACGCATCTTCCTTGTGCCCCATGCCATTGACGAACATTGGTTTTCCGAAAATGCCGCGCGCCTGGTGCCTTGCCGCCCGCAGCTTCGCGCGCAATGGAAAGCGCCGGAAGATGCCGCGGTGTTTCTCTGGGCTGCGAAATTCATTCCCAAGAAGCGCCCCCTCGATTTCCTGCAGGCCTTGGAAATTGCCGCCCGCGGCGGTGCCCGCATCCACGGCTTGATGGTGGGCGACGGCCCTCTCCGCGCCGAGTCGGAAGCGTTTGCGCGCGAGCACAGCGTTCCGGTCACCTTCGCCGGTTTTCTCAACCAGAGTGAAATAGTGAAGTCCTACGTTGCATCCGACATGCTGGTGCTCTGTTCCGACGGAGGTGAAACCTGGGGCCTGGTGGTGAACGAGGCCATGGTGTGCGGCCGCCCCTGCATCGTTTCCGACAAGGTCGGCTGTGGCCCCGACCTGGTGACCCCTGAAACCGGCGCGGTTTTCCCCCTCGGCGATGTGGACCGGTTGGCGGCGCTGCTGTCGAAATTCGCCGCCGACCGCGATTGCCTGCGCACCATGGGGGAAGCGGCGGCGGACAAAATCAAGCATTACTCCACCGAGGTCGCGGTCCGGGGAGTGCTCGAGGCGCTGCATGCCGTCACCCGCTAGACAACCCCAGCAGGCCAACGGCGGGCCCGCCGGAGACCCCGTCCGCCCGCCGCTGAAGATCGCCCACGTGGTGCCGTCGTTCTTTCCCGCTCACGTCTATGGCGGTCCCATCCGCTCGGTGTACGCGCTGTGCAATGCGCTGGCGCGGCTGGGATGCGAGGTCCGCGTTCTCACCACCAACACCAACGGCCTGAACGCCGTGCTGCCCGTGGACACCTCCCGCGAGCACCGCATGGGCGACGGTATCGCGGTCCGCTACTGCGCGCGCCGCCTGCGGCACTCGGTCTCGCCTCAACTGTTGCGCGCGCTGCCCGAGTACGTGCGCTGGGCCGATGTCGTGCATCTGACCGCGATGTACAACTTCACCACCTTCCCCACGCTGGCAAGCGCGCGCCGGCAGTCGAAGCCGGTGGTGTGGTCGCCGCGGGGCGCGCTCCAGCGCTGGAGCGGCTCACGCCGCTCCGGCGTCAAGTCCATGTGGGAGATGATCACCCGCGGTCTCGCTCCCGAGTCCCTGGTTCTGCACGTCACCAGCGAACAGGAGCGGCTCGAGAGCCTGGAGAAATTCCCCGCCGCGCGCGCCGAGGTCATCCCCAACGGCATAGAGATTCCGGCCACCGTGTCTCGCCAGGAAAGCAGCGGCCCCTTGCGGCTGCTCTTTATCGGCCGCCTTGACCCGAAGAAGGGAATCGAAAACCTGCTGGACGCCTGTGCGCGCCTGGATTTTCCCTGGACTCTAATCATCGCGGGCGGCGGTGAGGATGCCTATCTTCGCTCCATCGCCGGCCGTATCCGCGCCCTCGGCCTCGGCAGGAAGGCGATCATGGTCGGCGAAGTGCTCGACGACGCCAAGGAGCGCGTCTTTCAGCAGGCCGATGTGTGCGTGGCGCCGTCGTTCACGGAAAACTTCGCCATCGTGGTGGCCGAAGCGCTGGCGCGCGCGGTGCCGGTGATTGCCGGCCGCGGCACGCCCTGGCAGGGTGTCGAGCAGCACGGCTGCGGCCTGTGGATCGACAACAGCCCGGAGAGCATCGCCGCCGCCATCACCCGGCTGCGCTCGGCGCCCCGGCGCGAAATGGGAATGCGCGGCCGCGAATGGATGCAGCGGGAGTTTTCCTGGGACACGATCGGCGCGCGCATGCTGGCCGTCTACACCGAATTGCTGGCCCGAAACGCGGGTGCCGCGGCTAGGTAGCGGAGTGGGCGGCTCTCGCCGGCGATCGCGATGCCGTCGCGCGCAGGCGGCGGAGCTGGGCAAGATAATCGAACGCCACGGCAGCGGTCAGCTTCGACGTGCCCGCCAGGCGCGGGCCAAACACGTACGGCACCTCGGCCATGCGTTGCGGCTGCAGCCGGGCGGCAATCTCAATCAGGATCTTGAATCCCTGCGCGCTGAGCTGCCGCTGGATGCGCAAGAAATCCTTGCGCCACATCAGGAAGTATCCCGACATCGGGTCGCGCAAGCGCAGCCCGAGATACGCCTGCGCCATGCGCGTTGCCAGCCACGACTGGTGGCGCCGCAGCCAGTTCCATTCCGTGGTGCCTCCGCCCGGCATGTAGCGGCAGCCCACCGCCAGCTCCGCCCCGGCGCGCAACTCCGCCAGCATCTTCGGCAGGATGGAGGGATCATGTTGCAGGTCGGCGTCAATGCAGGCCACGGCCTCGCCCGCCGCCATCGCGAACCCCTCGATCACCGATCCGGCCAGGCTGGGTCGCGCCTGCCGCCGCAAGACGCGCAACGTAGGGTAAGTTTTGCTGAGTTCCTGGGCGACGCGCCAGGTCTGGTCCGGCGAATCGTCGTCCACGATCACGATCTCGTGCCCGATGCCGCGCAACACCTCGGAAACGGTGCGCACGAAGCGCTCGACGTTGTCCGCCTCGTTGAACGTGGGGGTTACGACCGTGAGTTCCATCGGGATGCGCGAATTATATGTGCAATGCGGAAGGTCTTCCAACCGATTGCGGCGCCGTCGCCGCCTGTGGTACTAGTTACGAATCGCATCCCATCGGGGGTTTCTTGCACGCCAGCGATCTCAGGGCACCGTCCGCGTTCGCCGATGACACCGCTGCTCTCCCGCGTGTTTCCGTCGTCGTCCTCGCCTATAACGAGGAAGTGAATCTCCCCGCCTGCCTGGCCAGCCTGCAAGGACTCGCCTGTGAAGTTTTCGTGGTGGACTCCGGCAGCACCGACCGCACCCGCGAAATCGCCGCCGCCGCGGGGGCAGCCGTCGTGGAACACCCCTTCGAAAACTATTCCGCACAACGCAACTGGGCGCAGCAGAACCTGCCGCTGCACGCCGCGTGGGTGCTGCACCTGGATTCCGACGAGCGTCTCACGCCCCCGCTGGTCGCCGAGATCAACGAGGTCCTGCACAATCCTCCCGCCGCCCTGGACGGTTTCCTGTTTCGCAAACGCACCGTGTTCATGGGACGCTGGATCCGCCACGGCGGCCACTATCCCGCGTATCACCTCCGGTTGTTTCGCAAGGACCGCGGCAGTTGCGAGACACGCCTCTACGACCAGCATTTCGTGGTTCCCGGAAAATCGCTCGCGCTCCGCCACGACTACATTGACGTGCTCACCTCCGACTTGAATCAATGGACGCTTCGCCATCTGCGCTGGGCGGAACTGGAAGCGCGGGAGGCATTGGAGAGCGAGCGCGCTCCCAACCGCGTGCGCGCCGATGCTTTTGGCGATCCCATTCAGCGGCGCCGTTGGCTGCGCGAGGGATTTTATGGGCGCTGGCCGCTGTTCCTGCGTCCCTTCCTGTACTGGATCTACCGGTATTTCTTCCGTCTGGGGTTCCTCGACGGACGCGAAGGACTGATCTTTCATTTTCTCCAGGGCTGCTGGTTTCGTCTGATGATCGACGCCAAGATCTACGAGTTCCGCCGACGCCAATAATCCACAGGCGCGATGCCGATGATGGTCCGCGAATTCGTGGTATGCTCCTCCCAACGACTCAGGTGGCGAGGTCACCTGGATCCGGCGTTTCTCATCATGAGTCCCGAACCGAGCGAAGACGCCCATGCCTCACCGGAACGCCAAGAGCACGGGCACAGTTCCCATCGCCATCGGCGGCACCACCGGCCCCGCCCTTTCTATCAGAAGTGGATTTATCCGTATCGGCGCGAGCTGAAGAATCTCGCCCTCTTCTGTACCGTCATCATCCTGAGCTATCTGCTGTGGGCCTCGATTGCCAAGTGAGCGGGCCTCGCCGGAGGTGCTGTCCGGCTATTTACGGCGCGGCGCACCTTTCCCTACAATATTCGTGCGATCGCCCCACATTGAGCCCCCAAACCACAATTCCAGGTAAGGAGAATCCTTGTACATTCTGGGGATAAACGCCTACCACGGTGATGCCGCCGCCGCCCTGATCCAAGACGGCCAATTGATCGCCGCCGTCGAAGAAGAACGTTTCAACCGCAAGAAACACTGTGCCGGATTTCCCGCGATGGCGGTGCGTTATTGCCTGCAAGAGGCCGGCATCACGCCCGCCGATCTCGACCACATCGGCATCTCGCGCGACCCGTCCGCCAACCTGCACAAGAAAATCCTGTTTTCCATGTCGCGCCTGAGCAAGGTAGGAAACCTGATCGGCACCCGCTTGGCCAATGCCGCCAAGGTCCGCAACCTGAAAGATGAGCTGGCCCGTGCCCTGGAGATTCCCGCCGACCAGTTCCGCGCCCAGTTCCACAACGTGGAACACCACAAGGCGCACATGGCGAGCTGCTTCCTGGTCTCGGAATTCGAGCGCGCCGCCATTCTCTCCATTGACGGCTTCGGCGACTTTATCAGCACCATGTGGGGCCTCGGCGAAGGCGCCAGGATGCAGGTGCTGGGCGAGATCGAGTTTCCCCACTCCATGGGCTGCGTGTACACCGCCACCACCCAGTATCTCGGCTTCCCGCACTACGGCGACGAAGGCAAGGTGATGGGTCTGGCGCCTTACGGCAAGCCGCGCTTCCTGGACCAGTTCCGCGAAATCGTCACCACCGAGAAAGACGGGCGCTTCAAGCTGAACCTCGACTATTTCCTCCATCACTCCGAGGGCGTCGAGATGACCTGGGACGAGGGCTCGCCCACCATCGGCCGCATCTTCTCCGACCGATTTATCGAGACCTTCGGTCCGGCACGCGAAAAAGGCGGCCCGATGTCTTCCCGCCAGGAAGATGTCGCGGCGTCCTTGCAGGCTCGCCTGGAAGAAGTCAGCTTCCACATTCTCCAGCACCTGCATCAGCAGACCGGCGGCGATCGCCTGTGCCTTTCCGGCGGCGTGGCCTTCAATTCCGTGATGAACGGAAAAATCCTGCTGCACACCCCCTTCAAGCAGATCTACGCACAACCCGCGGCGGGCGATGCCGGCACCGCGGTCGGTGTCTGCTATTACCTGCACAATATCGAGCTCAAGCAGCCGCGCGCCTTCGTCATGGAACACGCCTACACCGGTCCGGGTTACGAGAACGGACAGATCGAAGCGGCGGTGCTCGGCTCCGGTATGCGGCACACCCGCCTCCAGCCGGAGTGCGTGACGCAGACGGCGGCGCGGGCCATTGCCGACGGCCAGATTGTCGGCTGGTTCCAGGGGCGGATGGAATTCGGCCCCCGCGCGCTGGGCAATCGCAGCATCGTGGTCGACCCGCGCCGCGCCGAAATGAAGGACATCCTCAATGCGCGCATCAAGAAGCGCGAGCCTTTCCGGCCCTTCGCGCCCTCCATCCTGGAAGACCGCGTCGAGGAATATTTCGAGCAGACTCACCCTGCACCCAGCATGCTCATGGTGTACCAGGTGAAGGCCGACAAGCGCGCGCAGGTTCCCGCCATCACCCACGTGGACGGCTCCGGGCGCCTGCAGACCGTCTCGCGCAGCACCAACCCGCGCTACTACGATTTGATCCGCGATTTCGACAAGATCACCGGCGTTCCCGTGGTGCTCAACACTTCGTTCAATGAGGACGAGCCCATCGTTTGCACGCCGCAGGACGCGCTCAACTGCTTCCAGCGTACCCGCATGGACAAACTTTTCGTCGGCGATTACCTGGTCGAGCACTAGTAAGACAGTTTCGAGTTTCAGTTTCAGTTTCAGCCGGAGCCGATCTGATCCCGCGAAACTGCAACTGAAACCGAAACTGAAACTGAAACTCTATGTCAACTCAGCATCAGGCAGCACCAGCCCAGCCCGCCGCGGCGCCCTTCGCGGTGTTGCTCCTGCCGGATTTGCTTGCCGGAGCGGTCGAACCTGCCGACCTTTTTCTGCCGTTTACTTTCGTCTACCTGCTGTCCTTGCACATCCGCTTCTGCCTGCCGGTCAGTGAAGCGGCGCTGCCATTGGTGGAAAAAATCTTCGACCAGGTGCTCGACGGGCACACCCTGCTCAGCAAGGGAATCGCCTACGTCGTGGCCGGCGCGGAGCACTTGGCGCAGATGATGAAGTCTCCCATGCTGGTCGTCACCACCGAAGGCGCCGCCGCGCAGCATCCCGAGCTCGAGTCCCTGCCGCAGGCGCTCATGTGCCGCGCCGCCACCAACGCGCAGATGGTTCGCCTGCGCAACATGGAAAAGCTGGCGGACGAGGAGCTCAAGGGCAAGCTGGTCGGCTGCGCTCAGCTCATCAATATCCAGTCCGGCGGTTTTATCACCGAAGGACATTTCTCGCTTTCCTGGTGACATGCCCGCGAACGCGCCATCATCCGAGAGGCAGGCCGAGGCCGCCGTCATGAGCGGGCCGCGCCGCCGCATTGTGATCCTGAACCAGGCCTTTTATCCTGACGTCGTTTCCACGGCGCAGCACGCCACCGACCTCGCCCTCGCCCTCGGCGATGCCGGGTATCAGGTGACGGTCGTCACCGGCGCCCGCGCTTACGACGATCCATCGCGGCGATTTGCCGCGCGCGAATCCTACCGTGGCATTGAGATCATCCGGGTTGCTTCCACCGCCTTCGGGAAAGCGGCGCGCTGGCGCCGCGCCGCCGATTTCGCCACCTACATGGCC
This sequence comes from Terriglobia bacterium, assembly GCA_020072845.1. Lineage (NCBI taxonomy): Bacteria > Pseudomonadati > Acidobacteriota > Terriglobia > Terriglobia bacterium. The sequence continues at coordinate 131,626 of JAIQGF010000010.1, read as the reverse complement.
GCCTGCACGCTGCGCCTGGCGCTGGTGCCCCATTGCGACCTGGTGATCGCGCTCACTTCGCCGCCGCTGATCTCCTGGCTGGGTTCGCTCATGGTGCCGCTGAAGGCGCGTGCCCTGCTGTTTTGGGCGATGGACCTCAACCCCGACGAAGCCATCGCAGCGCGCTGGTTGCGCGAGCGCTCCTTGTCCGGCCGCATTCTCTCTGCCTTACAGATGCAGAGCATGCGCCGTGCCGCCGGGATTATCGCCCTGGACCGCTTCATGAAGGACCGGCTGGTCGGCAAGGGTCTCCCGCCGGACAAGATCGCCGTGATCTCTCCCTGGACCCATGATTCCGCCCATTTCGACGCCGCCGGCCGCGAACGCTTCCGCGCTCAGCACGGGCTCAGCGGAAAATTCGTCGTCATGTACTCCGGCAATCACAGCCCGTGTCACCCGCTGGACACCGCCATGGAAGCCGCGCAGCGCCTCGCCGCCGATCCGCGCATTGTCTTCTGCTTCGTCGGCGGCGGCAGCGAGTACAGAAAACTTCAATCGCTGGCCCGCGAGCGCAACCTGGCCAACCTGGTTTTTCTCCCCTACCAGCCTCTGGAGCAACTCGGCGCCTCGCTGTCGGCCGCCGACCTGCACCTGGTTGTCATGGGCGATCCTTTCGTCGGCATCATTCATCCGTGCAAGATTTACAACGTCCTTCGCGTCGGCGCTCCGGTGCTGTACATCGGTCCCGGGGAAAGCCACGTCGGAGATATATTCGACGAAATCAATTGCGAGCAGATGCGCGCCGTCCGCCACGGCGACGTGGAGGGAGTCGTGTCCCATATCACCGCCGCCGCGGCCCGTGAGCATCAGCCCAACCCGCAGGAAATCGCCTTCGCCGCCCGCTTTTCCCACCCAGTGCTGGTCCAGCAAATTCTCCGCCGGGTGGACGAAATTTTCCGCACTCACCATTTGGTTGCAGACGGCAAGAATTTTTCCTGACCACGGGAATCACCTTAGTAATTTGCCTAACTTGGTTCCTCCGAGAAAATCCCTTTTGTCCTCCTCTTTATCCACAAGCTCTTCGGGTAGGATTGGCGAAAGTCAGTCTGTTTGTTGGTTCGCGTCATTGAATCAGGTAATTGCAAAAGGAGCCCATTAGGTGTTTGCAATCAGCCTGAGCAGTTTTGTTCTTTCTCTACTGCTCTCATTTGTGCTGACCCGGCTGGTGCGGAATCATGCTGTCAAGCATGGCTGGGTATCTCTTCCGGAGTCCGATCGTCACATCCACACTGCTGCCTTGCCGCGCATCGGCGGCGTTGCCATCTACGCCGCGCTGGTCGTCTCTATATCGCTGGTGCTGTACTACATGTCGCGGCATCTGGTGGGCCAAAAATTCCACATGCGCACCATGGCTTTCCTGCTGGTGCCAGGGACCCTGGTCTTCCTGCTCGGCCTTTATGACGACATCCGCCGCATCGGCCCGTATTGGAAGTTTTTCTTCGAGACCATCGCCGCCGTCATCGTCTTTGCCGGCGGGTTACGCATCGTGAATCTGCCGCTGCTGTTCGGACACAAAGAGTTTGGCTGGGCGGTATCGCTGATCGCCACCGTCTTCTGGATCCTCTGGATCACGAACGCCTTCAACCTGATTGACGGCATTGACGGGTTGGCCACCGGCTCGGCGCTATTTTCCACCTTCGTGGTTTTCATCGTCTCCGCGCTCAACGGCAATCATTTCGGGTTGCTGCTCACGGCGACCTTGTCCGGCGCGCTCATCGGGTTCCTGCGTTTTAATTTCAATCCCGCGACCATTTTCCTGGGAGATTGCGGCAGCCTGTTTGTCGGGTTCATGCTCGGCTCGCTGGCCCTGTATGGGCAGAAATCGCCCACCATGGTAGCCGTCGCCATTCCCGTCGTTTCCTTCGGTCTGCCCATTCTGGAGACGGTCATCTCCGTGATTCGCCGCTTCATGAACGGCAAGCCGCTGTTTGAAGGCGACCGCGAGCACATCCATCACAAGCTGCTGAAGCGCGGCCTCACGGCCCGCCAGACGACGCTGGTCCTCTACGCCGTCTGCGCCGTCTTCGGACTTCTCAGCCTCTTCCTGCTGCTGCCCGGGGGCGGGCCGGTGGTGCTGGTTCTGGTCGTGCTGGGCGGCATTGTCTGGATCGGAGTTCAGCACCTCGGTTATCACGAGCTGATCGAGTTGCGCCGCGTGGCCCAGCGAACCCTCGATCAGAAGCATGTCATCGTCAACAATCTCTCCGTGCGCCGCGCCATCGACGATCTTGCCGGATGCGCCAAGCTCGATCAGATCCAGAACTTGCTGGAGAGCACGTTCGGGAACAACGACTTCGACGGTTACGAACTCGACTACATTCCGGCCACCGTGGACGGACTCCGGATGGACGGAGTCCGGCTTGCCTGGTGCAAGCCGGAAGCGATCGGCTTCCTCGGCAAGCCCGGCGTCTGGCGCATGGAGCTGCCGCTGGCCAGTCATGGCAAGGGCCGCGGGCACTTCCGCTTGTACCGCCAATACTCCGAGAAGCCGCTGATGTTCGACATCAACCTGCTGACGCGCTATTTTCCCGGTGAACTGGCGAACGCGCTCGACCGCGCCGGGCGCGACCAGCTCGCGGCGCGGAAGACGCTGACCGCCGCCGCTGCCGGCCGTTCAGCGTTGCTGCCGTTTGAATCCCAGGCGTGACCGGCTTCGTTTTCCCGGCTGCTTCCTGGAGGTACTCAGCGCCGCCACCGATTGACATCGCGCGCGCAGCCGTGTTTTGCTGTCGAGATGGAGGAGAACCTTGGAAATCGTTGACCGACGTGTACTGGTAACGGGCGCCGGTGGCTTCATCGGCCATCACCTGGTGAAGCGGCTGAAAGACCAGGGCTGCTGGGTGCGCGGCGTGGATATCAAGCTGCCGGAATATGAGCCCTCGCTCGCCGACGAATTCGATGTCCTTGACCTGCGCGCCTGGGACAACTGCCTGCTCGCCACCCGCGGCAACATCGGCCAGGTGTACAACCTCGCGGCCGACATGGGCGGCATCGGCTACATCACCGCCTCGCTCGCTGATATCGCGCGCAACAACACCTTGATCAATGCGCACATGCTCGAGGCCGCGCGGGCCAACGGCGTGCGGCGGTTCCTGTTTTCTTCCTCCGCCTGCGTTTACGCCGGCTACAAGCAGAAGCAGGCCGACGTCACTCCGCTCAAGGAAGAAGACGCCTATCCTGCCGAACCCGAGCCGGGCTACGGCTGGGAGAAGCTGTATGCTGAACAGCTCTGCCAGTATTACTGGCACGATTACAAGTTTGAAACCCGCATCGTCCGCTTCCACAACGTCTACGGTCCGCTCGGCACCTACGACGGCGGCAAGGAAAAAGCGCCGGCGGCAATCTCGCGCAAGGTCGCGCTCGCCAAGAACGGCGGCGAGATTGACATCTGGGGCGACGGCCTGCAGACACGCTCGTTCATGTACATCGACGATTGCGTGGAAGGCCTGGTCCGGCTGATGGCCTCCGACTTCCACGATCCGCTGAACCTCGGCACCGATGAGCTGATCTCGGTGGATGGGCTGGTGAAGATGATCGCCGGCATCGCCGGCAAGAACCTGCGCATTCGCCACGACCTCAGCAAGCCCCAGGGCGTCCGCGGCCGCAACAGCGACAACACGCTGCTCCGCCGGGTGCTGGGCTGGGAACCGTCCATCATGCTCGAGCAAGGGCTGGCTGTGACCTATCGCTGGATTGAGGGCGAACTCGCCAAGGCAGGGCGCATCCCGGGGAAGGTCGCCGCGGCGGCGCAGTAATACCGATTCAGGAAAGCATTGTCGGGGGTTGCAGCCATTGCAACCCCCCTATTGTTTCCACGCGAGCTATACTGAGCGCCCCCGGCAAATCATTTCGAGCGAGACAGACAATGTGTCCGCCCTGCAGGGTACACAGATGAACAGCGCTGATAGAACGAATGCTGGAAACGCGCCGCTCGGATTGTTCATTGCAGTTGGCCTGATCATCGGCGGTTGGATTCTCGGAGCGCAGATCAAGGCGACGCGGCTGAGCGACCGCTACGTGACGGTGAAAGGCCTGGTGGAACGCACGGTGAAGTCCGATCTCGCGGTGTGGCCGATCAAGTACAAGGAAGCCGGCGATGACCTGGCCGCGCTGTACGCCAAAACCGAGGCGGACAAGAAGGCGATCCTCCAGTTTCTGGATCAGCAGGGCATCCAGTCGTCGGAAATCGAACTCGGCATGGTCCGCGTGGTGGACACGCAGGCGAACGAGTACGGCAGTGGCACGAAGAATCCGCATCGCTACATTGTCGAACAGCAAATCACCGTGACCACGTCGCGCGTGGACGTGGTCGCCAGCGCCGCGCAGAAAACCATGCAGTTGCTGCAGAAGGGAATTGTGCTCAACAGCGACCGGCAATCCTTGGCGTACAAGTTCACCAAGCTGAATTCCATTAAGCCCGACATGATCACGGAAGCGACCCGCAACGCCCGCGCCGCCGCCGATCGCTTCGCCTCAGATTCCGGCAGCAAGGTCGGATCCATCCGGCAGGCGAACCAGGGCGTGTTCTCGATCTTGGCGGCGAACCAGGCCAGCGGCACCGGGGAAGGCGGCGAAAATGTTTACGACAATTCCGCCGACAGCAGCCTGATGAAAACGGTGCGCGTCGTCACCTCCGTGCAGTACTACCTGGAAAAGTAAAAGAAGCGGCGGCGCAGTAGATTTCCACAATTTCCACAGCTTGCACAAATGTTCTACGTAGAACAATTGTGTCTCTGCGGGTCCCCTGAGCTATTTCCTTTCCTTGTTATTGGATGGAGCCGGCGCGATGGGAACGCGGCGGACCGGGATGAGCGCCCCCTTGGAGGCGTCGGCCTGGGTCATGTGCGCCAGCATCTCCTGCTGGAAGTGGGTGAGGAACTCGTGCATCTGGCGCTGCATTTCCTCCATGCGCGCCCGCATGTCGAGGATGATGCTGATCCCGCTGATGTTGACGCCGAGATCGCGGGCGAGCGAAAGGATGATCTCCAGGCGCTGCAGGTCGTCGTCGGTGTAGAGGCGGGTGTTGCCCTCGGTGCGCGACGGCTTCAGCAGCCCCTCGCGCTCGTAGAGGCGCAAAGTTTGCGGATGAATGCCGTACATCTCCGCGACGGCGGAGATCATGTAAGCACCTTTGCCTCTGCGTTTAGCCATCATCTCTTTCAGCGACCGGTTGCTCGGACCGACAATTCCTTCTGAATCTGGCGCCATTGAAGCAGCAGATCCTTCTTTTCTCTTTCCGAGGGCCTGCAGCCGTCGCGCTCCTCATGTTCGAGAAGCCTGCGGGCTGCAGCATCTTTTCTATCCCGTAACTCGGCCAGGCGTTGCTCGCGTTCAGGAGATTTGTCGGCCCAACCAGTTGACCTCCGCAATCTATGGAGCTCCGCTAAGGCAGTCTGCGCTTCATAGAACAGCTCAAGCCACATCACACACATAGGTCACCCTGTTTCCACAACTTAGCCCGCGGGTCAAACGGCGCTAGCGGCTGTAAAACCACAGCAAACTCAAAAACGTCAAGCCGACCGAGGCGAACACCGCTCCCAGGAACATCGACATATCGGTCCTGCCGAACAGCATGGCCAGGCCGACCAGCGTCACGACATACGCGGCGAACACCCGCAGGACAATCCACGCGCTCAGCGGATGCCGATCGGATTCCATTGTCGTCTCCTCTTGCACAAACAGATTGGTTAAACCTGTTTCCACAGCTCCGCCCGCGGATCTTCCGGGTTCAGCTTTGCCAACTCGCGCAACAATTCTTTTGTCTTTTCGTCGTGCGGCATGGGCACAGCGATCTTGACCTCGACGATCTCGTCGCCGCGCGCGCCGTCCTTGGTCGCCGACGGCACGCCCTTCTCGCGCAGGCGCAGCTTCTGGCCGCTCTGCGTGCCGGGCGGAATGCGCAGCAGCGCGCGGCCGTCAATCGTCGGCACTTCGATCTTGGCGCCCATGGCGGCTTCGGTGACGGTGACGGGCACCGCCACGTTGATATTGTCGCCGTCGCGATGGAAGACGGGATGATCGCCGGCGCGCACGATGATGTAGAGATCGCCCGGAGGCCCGCCGTGCGGTCCGGCGTTGCCTTTGCCGGCCAGGCGGACGCGCTGTCCGTCGCGCGTACCCGCCTTGATGCGCACCTCGAGCGGTTCGGTGCGCTGCACCACGCCCTCTCCGCCGCAGACGTGGCACACCGTGCGCAACTTTCCGGTGCCGCCGCAGCGCGGGCAAACGCTGTTGAATTTCATGCGCCCGCTGGTCTGCTGGATGTGGCCCGAGCCCTTGCATTCGGGGCAGACGCCGGGCGACTCGATGTAGCCGCGCCCGTGGCAGTTGCCGCAGCTATCGTGGCGGGTGATGTTCAGGCGCATGACGGCGCCGCGGATGGCCTGCCAGAAGCCGACGCTGACCTGGTATTCCAGGTCGGTGCCCGGCTCGGGCTGCTCCTCGACGGCCGCGCCGCCGCGTCCGCCGCTGAACATGCTGGAGAAAATGTCGCGGAACCCGCCGCCGCGCCGCGGCTGTTGTTGCGCGCCGCCAGCTTCGAACAAATCGGAAAAATCGAAGCCGCTGAAATCGAACGGAACTTCCTGGCCGCCGCGACCGCCCGGAGGCGGACCCCCGAATCCTCCGCCGCTGCGCGCGTAGGCCTCGGCCGCCGCCGGATCGATGTTGTCCGAGTAGTAGCCGAGCTGGTCGTAGATCTTGCGCTTCTTGGGATCGCTGAGGACGTCGTTGGCTTCCGAGAGCAGCTTGAATTTTTCTTCCGCCGCCTTGTCGCCGGGATTGACGTCGGGATGGTACTTGCGCGCCAGCTTGCGAAACGCCTTACGAATCTCTTCGGTGGAGGCGCTTTTCTTCACGCCCAGAGTTTCGTAATAGTTTTTCGTCGCCGTCGCCATAGATCTTCAGGTGGTCAATTACGTTTAGTTCACGACCTCCGGGTCGGAATCGACTTCGATCTCGTCGGGGAACAGAGGGGCCTCGTCGTCATTGACGACCGGTACGGCCTCGATCCCCGAGCGCGTTGCCTTGAACAGAAACCAGCGGCCTTCCTCGGGGATGAAATTCAGGAAATACGGTTGTTGGTTAACTTCGAAGTGCACTGTGTGTACCCTCTGGACCCTTTCTAGTTCGAGAAATGTTCTCGGTTTACGGTTTTCGGTTGTCGGTAACCCGGACATGGGAACCGATAACCGAGAACCGACAACCGATAACGCTTTTGCTTATTTCTTCTCGTCCACGTCCACGTACTCGGCGTCAATGACGCCTTCGTCCTTCTTCTTGGCCTCGGTACCGGCGTCGCCGTTGCCGCCGGGCTGCGGACCGCCGGGCTGCGGGCCGGCGCCGGCCGCGCCGCCTGGCGGCTGCGCCTGGCGATACATCGCCTCCGCCAGCTTATGCGACGCCTGGGTAAGGCGATCCTTGGCTGCGTTCATAGCCTTGGCGTCGCTGCCTTCCAGCGCCTTCTTGGCGTCGGCGACAGCGCTTTCGACATCGCCGCGCTCGCTGCCGGAGATCTTGTCGCCGTGCTCGCGCAGCATCTTGTCGACGTTGTAAACCAGCGAGTCGAGCTGGTTGCGCGCCTCGATCTCCTCGCGCTTGGTCTTGTCCTCGGCGGAGTGCGCGTCGGCTTCCTTGGCCATGCGGTCGACTTCTTCCTTGCTCAGGCCGGAAGACGACGTGATGGTGATCTTCTGGTCCTTCTGCGTGGCCATGTCCTTGGCGGTGACGTTGAGGATGCCGTTGGCGTCAATGTCGAACGTCACTTCGATCTGCGGCACGCCGCGCGGCGCCGGCGGAATGCCGGTCAGGTGAAATTTGCCGAGGGTGCGATCGTCGCGCGCCAGCGGCCGTTCGCCCTGCAGCACGTGCACCTCGACCGAGGTCTGGCTGTCCGCCGCGGTGGAGAAAGTCTCCGTCTTGCGCGTCGGGATGGTGGTATTGCGCGGGATCATGGGCGTCGCCACGCCGCCCAGGGTCTCGATGGCCAGCGTCAGCGGGGTGACGTCGAGCAGCAGCAGGTCCTTGACTTCGCCGCCGAGCACGCCGCCCTGGATGGCCGCGCCCACCGCCACCACTTCATCCGGGTTGACGCCCTTGTGCGGCTCTCTGCCGAACAGCTCTTTCACCAGCGCCTGGATGCGCGGCATGCGCGTCTGGCCGCCGACCAGCACCACTTCGTTGATCTTGCTGGGGTCAATGCCGGAGTCCTTCATGCACTGCTTGCAGGGGCCGGCAGAGCGCTGAATGATGTCTTCCACCATGGATTCCAGTCTGGCGCGCGTCAGCCGCTCGACCAGGTGCTTGGGTCCGCTGGCGTCGGCGGTGATGAAGGGCAGGTTGATCTCGGTCTCCATGGTGGTGGAGAGTTCGATCTTGGCGCGCTCGGCGGCGTCGCGCAGACGCTGCAGCGCCATCTCGTTGCCCTTGTCGCGCAGGTTGAGGCCTTCCTTCTTGCGGAACTCGTCAATCAGCCATTCCACGATGCGCTGGTCGATGTTGTCGCCGCCGAGGTGAGTGTCGCCGTTGGTGGCTTTGACCTCGATCACGCCTTCGCCGACTTCGAGAATGGAAATATCGAAGGTGCCGCCGCCAAAGTCGTAGACCGCAATGGTCTCGTCCTTCTTCTTGTCCAAACCGTAGGCGAGCGCGGCGGCGGTAGGCTCGTTGATGATGCGCTTGACCTCAAGGCCGGCGACGCGGCCTGCGTCCTTGGTCGCCTGGCGCTGCGCGTCATTGAAGTACGCCGGCACGGTAATGACCGCATCGGTGACGGCGCCGCCCAGGTAGTCCTCGGCCGCCTTCCTGAGCTTGCCGAGAATCATGGCCGAGATCTCGGGCGGGGTATATTCCTTGGCCTGCGCCACCACGGCCACGTGGTCGCCGGCACGGACGACCTTGTAGGGAACCATCTTCATTTCTTCGTTGACTTCGTCATAGCGGCGCCCCATGAACCGCTTGATCGAATAAATCGTGTTTTCCGGGTTGGTGATCGCCTGGCGCTTGGCAACCTGGCCGACCAACCGCTCGCCGGTCTTGTTAAAGCCGACGACCGAGGGCGTGGTGCGACCGCCTTCCTCGTTGGCGATAACCTTGGGTTCGCCGCCTTCCATGACCGCCACCACGGAGTTGGTGGTACCCAAGTCAATGCCGATAATTTTTCCCATGGGAGCCTGCCTCCTACTGCTTAAGTCGTTTAAAACAGTGCACTTGCTTACGACAACTCTATTTATAACCCGAGCAATATAATACTTGAGTGTAATGTTGTCAAGTTGTTAGATGAGGTGGGAACGGAGGACGTTGCATTTAGTCGCGAGGGGTGGGGGCAAGCGCCCAAGAGCTAGAGGCTAGTCGCGCCGGGAAGTCGCGGCTGCGGACTCGCAACGTGGGACTCGGGACTCCATAAAACCACTGGCATCGCGAGCGCAAGCAGTACTAAACTCACGTCACTCCGGGAGGGACGGCATGTCCAGACCTTGGGAAGCGCGGTTGTGGCAGGCGTTGGGCTTGTTCGTGGGCGTTCTGGGCGGGCTGTTGCTGGCGTACACCTTCGGGCGGTACGGATTGGCCTCGCTGGATCACGCGGCGCTGAAATACGGGATGGCTTCCTCGTTCCTCATGATGGCGGGGGCAGCCGCATTCCTGGCCGGGCGTGCGCTGCACGTGGAAGAGACGCACCTGACGCGCAAAGAGTCATGGTTGTGGATTCTGCTGGCAGCGGTGTGCCTGATCGGTGGGGCGGCGATCGTGATCTTTGCCAGGGGGCAGCACAGCGCATCCATCGTGGACCAACTCGCCATGGGAATTGCGGGCGCGTTCTTCATGATGATCGGCGTGCTCTGCCTGGTGGGACAGCGCGTCATGAGTCACATGCATGAGGCGTGGGTACTGAGCGCGGAAGAGCGGGAGAAAATTGATCGGGAAGAACGGGCGAGAGCTGATCGGGCCTATGGTATGCATGATGATCGGTGAGTCGATAGGCAAAGGCGAAGAGATTACCGACTACCCACTACCCAAGAAGGCTCAATCAAATCTTTCGTACAGAATCGACTTCCTGTCCCACCCCAATTCTTTCAGCAGATCGCGGTTAGCCAGCACCATGTCCTTTAACCCGCAAATGTAGGCGTCCATGCCGGTGCGGCCCTGGGCGAGCCGGCGGACGTGCTCCTGCACGTAGCCGCGGGCACCCGTCCAGCCCGGGTTTTCGCGGCTCAGCGTGGGAATGTAGTGGAAGTTGGGGTGCTCGCGCGCCAGTTGCAGGAATTCGTCGTTGTAGTAGAGGTCGGCCTGGTAGCGCACGCCGAACACCAGCCAGAACTCGCGGCCGCGATGGCGCGATTCCTCGGCAAACAGCCACTGCAACATGCCGCGCAGCGGCGCAATGCCGGTGCCGGTGCCGATAAACAGGGAATCGCGCACCGGGTTCTTGAGCACGAAATAGCCGTGCGGGCCGTGGAAGGGGACGGCTTCTCCCTCGGGAAGATCGCACAGGAAGTTGGAGAAGAAGCCCTCGGAGACGCGGTTCAGGCAGAGGTCGAAGGTGTTGTTGCCGCGCGGCGGCGAGGCGATGGAGTAGGCGCGCGTGATCTCGCGGCCGTCGTGCGGCTCCTTCATGGAAACGAATTGCCCGGCGGTGAAGTCGAAGCGGGGAACTTCTTCGACCGCGAATTCCAGGTGCCTGGTCTCGCTGGTGAGCGGGACGGAGCGCACCAGGCGGGCAGTGAGGAGCTGGCGTTGGGGGTTCATCTATCTGGTTTGATTATCGCGCTGCGCTGTTCGTTTCACGAACAGCGGGCTATTGGCAATTAGCTGTCAGCGGTTAGCCAGACCGGAATCGAGCCGCGGGCGGGGGCGCCCGCGCCGGCACAGATTTCGTGGCCCACAAACAAAAGCCCCGGCGAGGGCGCCGGGGCCTACGGTCTAAATCCTAAGAGCTAATCGCTCTAGCGCTACCAAGCCTTTTTCCCCTTTCTTAAGACACCGCCAACGCTAGCCGCCAGTCTCGCCACAGTCAGACTTCTAGCCCACGCCTTCCTAGCTCCTGCCGGGCGAGATCCCTTACTCGTGAGCAATCAATAGGGCGCTCTGCTTCGATTTCAACTCTCTCGCAGTGGTCCCGATCAAGGTCGTCATCAGACTCCCTGTAGCCATAATACTGGTATGAATACACAGGTATGTCCTTAAGGCCACCAACCCGGCGCAGGTCTTCTGCGGCCACACCTGTGGCACTGCTTGTCAGAACCACGTACAGCGTGTCGATGGCTGACCGTGGTATCTCCCTAGCTGAAAAGTCCTCACCAGCACCTACCGACTCAATTTGCAGAACGCTGATCAACGGCACCACAGCGGCGGCCCCCGTGTTCGCAAGCTCACCCCAGTTTCTTCTTGCCAGAGCTAACCATGCACGTTGGACATCATTGGCTGGTTGCCAGCCAAGTGAAGCAAGTGCTCCCGCTACAATCCAGCTGAGACCGCGGTCACTAAGCAAGGGCGTGAGCGTCTCGATTACGGCGGAGCCCCCGATCTCCACCAGCGCCTCTACCGCTTCGTGCCGCGCGTAGTCATTCTCCTTGAGTGTCGCCACCAGTGGCTCCATGGCCCGCGGGTCACCGATGTTCCCAAGGGCCTTGGCCGCTGCGCACCGTAGCTCGCAATCCCCGCCCTTGAGCATAACGAGCAGCGGCTCCACGGCCCGCGCATCGTCGAGGTTGCCCAGGGCCTCCTTCGCTGCCCGCTGCACGTCTGAGTACCCATCCGCGACTGCCGCTGCCAGCGGTCCAAGCGCGCGTCCGTCGCCGATTTCCCCTAGCACTGCAGCCGCGTGCATGCGTACATCTGCGTCCTTGTCCCTCTTGAGCGCCGCGACCAGGGTAGGAACGGCGCGCTTGGCGGCCTCGGATTTGGCCCAGCCCCGGTCGATCCGTTCCAGTGCAGACCTCGCTCCCTTCCGCGCGTCCTCGGCACTGTGCCTGAGCGCCGCCACCAGCGCGGGAACGGCTCGCTTGGCGGCTTCGCACTTCGGCCAGTTTGCGTCGATTCGGTCGAGTGCCGCCCCCGCAGCCTGCCGCATGTGTAAGTCCTCGTCTCCGAGTGCCGCCGCTAGCGGCTCTACCGCTCGCCCGTCGGCAATCTTCCCGAGCGCTTCCGCCGCGGCCAGCTGCACATTCGAGTCGTTGTACGCGAGTGCTGCCACCAGCGTGGGAACGGCTTGCTTGGCGGCTTCGGATTTGGCCCAACTGGGGTCGATCTGGTCGAGTGCCTGAGCCGCGGCCTGCCGCACGTGTTTGTTCTTGTCCGGGAGAACAGCCACCAGTGACCCGACGGCTCGCCTGTCGGCAATCTTCGCCAGGGCCTCCGCTGCCGCCTGCCGCGCGTCTGTGTACGCGTGCTGATCAGTGAGCACCCCCATAAGCGGTTCGACCGCCCGGGCGTCGCCAACGCTGCCCAGGACTTCCGCTGCTGCCCACTGTTTCGCCCTATCCTTGAGTGCCTCTAGTAGCGTGGGAACGGCCCGCTTGGCAGCTTCGGATCTGCGCCAGTCGGGGTCGATTCGGTCCAGTTCTGTCGCAGCTTCTCGCCGCACGTCAGAGACGCTGTCCTCCAGTGCCGCGACCAGGGGCTCTACCGCCCGGGCGTCACCGATCTTCCCCAGGGCTGCCGCCGCGGTCTGCCGCACGGCGGAGTTCTTGTGGTTGAGGGCCTCCAGCACGATGGGAACGGCTCGGCTAGCGGCTCTTGACCTCGCCCAATTCGGGTCGATTCGCTCGAGTGCCTCCGTCGCTGCCTTTCGCACATCTGACTCGTGGTCGCCGAGCCCTGCCATCAGCGGCTCCAACGCCCGAGAGTCGCCGATCCTGCCCAAAGTCTCCGCCGCTACCTGCCGCACCCGGTACTCCGTGTCCCTGAGTGCTACCACCAGCGGTTCCACAGCCCGGGTGTCGGCTATTTTCCCCAAGATCTCCGCCGCCGCGCGCCGCATGCCACAGTCCTCGTTCCTTAGTGCCGCTACTAGGGCTGGAACCACTCGCTTGGCAGCTTCAGACCTGGCCCAGTTGGGATCGATCCTGCCGAGTGCCTCGGCCGCCGCCTCCCGCAAGATTGAGTCCTTATCCAGGAGCGCTGCCGCCAGCGGCTCCACCGCCCGCGAGTCTCCCGATTGGCCCAGCTTTCCGATCGCTGTCGCGCGCGTGTTCAGGTTCTCTGACCTAAGCTGTCGCAATGTCCACCACAGCATCGCTCACCTCCTTTCACCTTGGATCTGTGGCTGCCTGAAGTGTTGGGGGGAAGAGTGAACGGGCCGAAGTGAGAGAGCCTCTCATAAGCTCCTCCGGACGGAAAAAGGGCTGTGGCCGGGTCCTTGCGGGGCGAAAGGCTAGGTATGAGGAGGGCGACCCGTACCGAAGCTCCGGCCCACCATAAAGGGTCGACGTATCGTATTGCAGCCCTGTCTCTCGGTTTCAGTGAGCGTCGTCACGGTCCCGAGTGACCCGGGGCCTAAGGTCTAAATCCTAAAAGCTAAATCGCTAATTGCTAATCGCTCTTATTCCACCGTGACCGATTTTGCCAGGTTCCTGGGCTGGTCCACGTCGCAGCCGCGGCGCACGGCGATGTGGTACGCCAGCAACTGGCACGGCACGACTTCGAGAATCGGCGAAAGCAGTTCCGGGGCCGGCGGCACATACACCACATGGTCGGCGGCCTCGCGGATGTCCTCGTCGCCTTCGGTGGCGATAGCGATCACGCGCCCGCTGCGCGCCTTCACTTCCTTCAGGTTGGAGAGCGTCTTTTCGTAGCGCATCTGCGAGCCCGGGTCCTTGGGATCGCAGGTGGCCATGATGACCACGGGAAGGTCTTCGTCAATCAGCGCGTTGGGGCCGTGCTTCATCTCGCCGGCGGGATAGCCTTCGGCGTGGATGTAGGAAATTTCCTTCAGCTTGAGCGCGCCTTCCAGCGCGATGGGGTAATGAATGCCGCGTCCGAGGAAGAGGAAATCCTGCGCGCGATGGAATTCCTTGGCCAGGTCTTCGGCCTCTTCTTCCTTGGCCAGCACCGACTCCAGCTTGCCGGGAATCTTGCCGAGTTCCCCGATATACATGCGCGCTTCATCCTTGCTGATGGTGTTGCGCAGGTTGGCCAGGTAGAGCGAGAACAGGAACAGCGCCGTCAATTGCGCGGTGAACGCCTTGGTGGAGGCGACGCCGATCTCCGGCCCGGCATGGGTGTAGATGGTGCCGTTGGCTTCGCGCGTGACCATGGAACCGACGACGTTGCAGATGCCCACCGTCTTGGAGCCCTTGGCCCTGGCCTCGCGCTGGGCGGCGATGGTGTCGGCGGTCTCGCCCGATTGCGTGATCAGCAAGGTCAGCGCGTTGGCAGCGACGATGGGATCGCGATAGCGCCACTCGCTGGCGTAATCCACTTCCACCGGGATGCGCGCCAGGCGCTCAATCATGAATTTGCCGGCCTGGGCAGCGTGCCAACTGGTGCCACAGGCGGCGATGTTGATCTTTTCCAGCTTGGTGAATTCGGCCTCGGTGATCTCCATCTCCTCGAGGAAAATCTTGCCGCTGTCGAGGGAAACGCGGCCCAGGGTGGTGTCGCGGACGGCGCGCGGCTGCTCATAAATTTCCTTGAGCATGAAATGCTTGAAGCCGCCCTTTTCTGCCATGATCGGGTCCCAGGTGACGTGCTGCACCTGGCGCACGATGGGATTGCCGTCAAAGTCGCTGAGCTGGACGCCCTCAGGGGTGATGACCGCGAGATCGCCGTCGGCGAGGAAGAACAGGTCGCGGGTGTGATACAGGATGGCGGGGACGTCGGAGGCGACAAAGTATTCGTCCTTGCCCAACCCGATGACCGCCGGCGGGCCATTGCGCGCGGCGACGATCTTGTCTTTCTCATCCACGGAGATCACGGCGAGCGCCCACACGCCGTGCAGTTCCTTCACCGTCTTGCGCACGGCCTCTTCCAACGAGGGACGCGCGCCGCCGTTGTGCGGCTTGAGGTGCTTCTCGACCAGGTGCGCGATGATCTCGGTATCGGTTTCGGTGGAGAACTTGTGGCCTTCTTCGGAAAGCTTCTTCTTCAGCGTGAGGTAATTCTCGATGATGCCGTTGTGCACGACGACGACGTGCCCGGTGCAGTCGCGGTGCGGGTGGGCATTTTCCTCGGTGGGACGCCCGTGCGTGGCCCAGCGGGTGTGCCCGATGCCGTAAGTGCCGTCAAGCGGCTTGAGGCGGATGACCTCTTCCAGGTTGCGCAGCTTGCCCTCGGCGCGGCGGATCTGGAGGCCTTCGCCGTTGCCGGCCACCGCAATGCCGGCGGAATCGTAGCCGCGATACTCGAGCCGGCGCAAGCCGTCAATAATGACCGGCACCACGCGCTTCTTGCCGACGTATCCAACAATGCCACACACGTGATTACCCTCGACAAACAGGCTTCAGGCTTCGGGCTTCAGGCTTCAGGAAATGCGCTCCAGGCTGGAGCTCGAGCCCGCAAGATCATAGTAATTGGATTCTCCGGTGAATCGATATGATTCCGCCACGTTACGAACGTAATTAGTGTGGCTCCAGGGAGTACCGGAACTCCTCGATGACCGGGTTGGTGAGCACCTCGCGCGCCATGCGCTCCACCTCCTGGCGGGCTTGCGCTTCGTCGAGGCCGTCGAGGGTCACCTCGAAATACTTGCCCTGGCGGACGTCGGATACGCCCTGATAGCCCATTTTCCGCAGCGCGCCGTGAATCGTCTTCCCCTGCGGATCGAGCACACTCTTCTTGAACGATACGTACACGTAGGCTTTCATGGGTGCTCAGATTATACAGTTTCGAGTTTCAGGAGGCGGGTTCTGGGTGGTCGGTTATCGGTTATCGGTCGCGAAGGGACTTTACACAGGGACACAGGGAACGCGCAGAGATTTCGGTTCTCCTCCTACCGAAAACCGACAACCGAAAACCGATAACTGTCCTACAGGCGGAACAGTTCGCGGAGGCGCTTGGTTTGGGCGCGGCTGACGGGAATTTCCGACTGCTTCTTATCGTCCATCCGGAGCTGGTAGGAGCTCTTGAACCAGGGCACGACCTCGCGGATGCGGTTGATGTTCACCAGGAAGGAGCGATGCGCGCGCCAGAAAAGTTTGGGGTCGAGCGAGGACAGAAGCTCCTCCAGCGTGCGGCAGTTGGACTGGCCTTCGATCTGGGCGGTGACCACGGTGATTACGCCGTCTTCGATGGAGGCGAAGCAAATGTCCTTCTGATCCACCAGGAAGAGGCGTCCGGCGGCCTTGATCAGGATCTTCGCGGGCTGGTGCGGCTTGGCTTCCAGGCTGCGGATCAGGGTTTCCAGGCGCTCAGCCGGAACCCCGGCGGAGGCGACCTTGGCCTTCGCCTTCTTGACCGATTGCGCCACGCGCGCTTTGTCGAACGGCTTCAGCAGGTAATCCACGGCGTTCACTTCGAAGGCTTTGACCGCGTACTGATCGTAAGCGGTGGCGAAGACAATCTGCGGCAGCGGAACTTTCTTGTCCATCAGCTTCTTGATGACCGCGAAGCCGTCGAGGCCGGGCATTTGCACGTCGAGGAAAACGAGGTCGGGCGAGTGTTCCTTGATCAGGTTGACGGCTTCGACGCCGTTCTTGCCCTGGGCGACGACATTGACGTCGTCCACGGATTTCAGCAGGAAGGCAAGCTCGTCGCGCGCGAGCTGCTCATCATCAACAATGACTGCGGATAAAGGCATCACACCCCCACAAACGGACAATCCAGTATAGACAGCGCCGGTTGCGGGGTGCAACCAGCGCAGCGGACAGTGCGCCCTAAAACCATTGCCGATTGCCGATTTTCGATTGTCGATTTCGTCCGGAGCGCGGCCAATCGGCAATCAACAATCGACAATCGGAAATGGTGTTGTTGTTTAAGGGGTATTGGGAGTTAAACGCTCTCAATGGCCAGCGCCATGCCCATTCCGCCGCTGACGCACAGCGTCGCGATGCCGCGCTGCGCTCGTCGTTTCAGCATTTCGTGGAGGAGCGTCACCGTGATCCGCGCGCCGGTGCAGCCGATGGGGTGGCCGAGCGCGATAGCGCCGCCGTTGACGTTGAGGCGGTCGCGGTCGAAATGGATTTCACGGTCGCACGCCAGCACCTGCGCGGCGAAGGCTTCGTTCAACTCGATGAGGCTGGCGTCGGCAGGGGCGACACCGAACTTGTCGCGTAATTTGTGCAGCGCGGGCACTGGACCGATGCCCATGTAGCGCGGGTCCACGCCCGCCGAGGTGGCGCCGATGATTCGCGCCAGCGGCTTCAGGTTGTGCTGCTTCACGAATCGCTCGGAAGCGAGCACCACGGCGGCGGCGCCATCGGTGATGCCGGAAGCGTTGGCGGCGGTGATGGTCCCATCCTTGCCGAAGGCCGGCGGCAGCTTGGCCATCTTCTCCAGGGTGGCGCCGAGGAAGGGGTGCTCGTCGCGGGTGACAATCTGCGTGCCCTTCTTGCTCTCGATGGTCACGGGCGCGATCTCGTCGTTGAAGCGCCCGGCGTTGAGCGCGCGCTCGGCGCGCTGCTGCGAGCACAGCGCGAACTGGTCTTGCTCCTCGCGCGTGATTTGGTATTTCTGCGCCAGAAGTTCGGCGGTCTCGCCCATCACCATCTTGGCCATCGGACAGAGGAAGCCGTCGCGATACATGCCGTCCACCAGTTCGGCGTTGCCCATGCGCAGGCCCCAACGGGCGCCGTCGAGGTAATAGGGCAGGCGCGACATGGACTCGGTGCCGCCGGCGAGCACGCACTCCAGGTTGCCGTGGGAAATCTCCTGCCAACCGAGCGCGATGGTCTTCATGCCGGAAGCGCAGGCCTGGTTGACGGTGTAAGCGGGGACAGAGTCCGGCATGCCGCTGCGAATGGAGATTTGGCGCGCGGGATTGGGGCCGCCTCCGGCCTGGCGCGCGTTGCCGAAAATCGTCTCGTCCACTTGCTCAGGGCTGACGCCGGCGCGGTCGAGCGCGGCCTTGGCGGCGATCACGCCCATGTCGACAGCGGTCAGGGAGGCCAGCGAGCCGCCGAATTTGCCGATCGGCGTGCGCGCGGCGGAAAGGATGAAGACGTCGTTCACAACTCCAGTCTAGCAGCAGCATTTAGCTCTCAGCTATCGGCTCTCAGCTTTCAGCCCGGTTTGGCTGATGGCTGATCGCTGACGGCTGAAAGCTATTCCAACTGCTAGACTCTACCGATGGCCGTCATCTACGGCATCAATGCGGTGACCGAGGCGCTGAAGGCACGCGGGCGCGCCTTCGAGTACGTGGCGGTGGCGCGCGAGAGGCACGATCAGCGAGTGCAGCGCATCATTGCCGAATGTCGCTCGCAAGGGATCGCGGTTCGTTCCACGCCGCGGCAGGACC
Source organism: Terriglobia bacterium (assembly GCA_020072845.1). Lineage (NCBI taxonomy): Bacteria > Pseudomonadati > Acidobacteriota > Terriglobia > Terriglobia bacterium. The sequence continues at coordinate 113,199 of JAIQGF010000010.1, read as the reverse complement.
TGGACCGGTTGGCCGGGGGGCCGTCGCACCAGGGCGTGGTGGCGGTTACGTCGGAAAAAGACTACTCCGATGTGGACGATCTGCTGGCGCAGCGCCGCGGCAGGTATGCGTTCATCGTCGTGCTCGATGGCGTGGAAGACCCGCACAACCTGGGTGCGATCATCCGCACCGCCGACGCCGCGGGCGCGGACGGCATCGTGATTCCGGAACGCCGCGCCGCGGGTGTGACCGGCACAGTGGCCAAGGCGTCGGCGGGGGCCACGGAACATTTGCCCATTGCCAAGGTCACCAACGTGAGCCGCACGGTGGAGGAACTGAAGCGCAAGAACGTGTGGACCGTCGGCCTCGACGAGCGCGGCGACCGGTCGTACGACGAGATTGACTACAACATGGATTGTGCGCTGGTGCTCGGCGCCGAAGGCAAGGGCCTGCACGAGCATGTGCGCCAACACTGCGATTTCGTGGTCAAGATCCCGATGCTCGGGCAGGTGCCGTCTCTGAATGTGTCGGTGGCCGCGGGAGTGGTGATGTATGAAGTCGCGCGCCAGCGAAGAAAAAGACAATCAACCACAGAGAACACAGAGGAACACAGAAAAACACAATGAGAGCCTTTCATTCTGTGGTTTTTGATTTTGCTCTTTTGCTTTGTGTCCTCTGTGCCCTCTGTGGTTCAGCTTTCGGTGTTGATCGCACGGCATTCACGTTTATCCAGTACGACCTGGAAGTTCGCATTGATCCTGAGGGGCACGCCATCGCCGCGCGCGGCAAGGTGCGGCTGCGCAACGACTCGAATGCGGCGCAGCGCAACCTGACGCTGCAGATTTCCTCGTCACTCACCTGGCGGCTGATCGAGTTGAATGGCAAGCCGTTGCAGTATGTCGCGGGGCCGTACACCACCGACATTGATCACACGGGCGCGGTCACCGAAGCCGTAGTGACGCTGCCGTCCGCGGTGCCTCCCAAGGGAACTCTGGAACTCGACCTCGGCTATGCGGGCGAGATTGCGCCGGACACCACCCGGCTGACGCGCATCGGAGTACCCGCCGAAACCGCGGCCCACAGCGACTGGGACCAGGTGGCGGAGCCGGTCACGGCCGTGCGGGGCATCGGCTACGTGGCGTGGTATCCGGTCTCGCTGCCGGCGGCGAGCGTGTCCGACAACTCGCTGTTTGCGGCGCTCGATGATTGGAAAAGGTCGCAGCACGATACAAACATGCGCGTGAACCTCTGCTGGGTGGGTGAAAGCGAGTTGACCACGGTCGCGAACGGCAGGGCTGAAGGTGTCTCCCGGCACGCCATGGGTGCGGGTGAGGATGCGGCGACCGCCCTGGGCTGCTCGATGTACACGTTTGCGCCGGTTGCGACGACGGTGCCGGCCTTTGCGGTGGCCGAGTACGCGGCGCTCACGCGGCCCGATACCAACGTGTACCACCTCTCGCCGCAAGCTCCGGCGGCGCAGGAATATGCGCTGGCGGCGGAAAAAGTTTTGCCGTTCGCCAGCGAGTGGTTCGGCGCGCCTAGGACGAAGGTCCAGGTGGTGCAACTTCCCGACATCGGCGACTTGCCGTTTGAAAGCGGCCCGATGCTGTTTACCCCGCTGGAATTGACCGACCGCAGCGCCATCCAGCTCCGCATGATGCACCAGCTGGTGCATGCATCGTTCAGCTCGCCGCGGCCGTGGATCGAAGAGGGCCTGGCGCATTTCGCGCAGGCGCTGGAGCGGGAGCGACAGGCAGGCCGCGCCGCCGCGCTGGCGTACATGCAAAACTTCCTGCCGGCACTGCAGGCCGCGGAAGCCGGGGAGGCGCAAGTCTCCGAGCCGCAAACCCTAGAGACCAGGGCCACACGAGCTGCGCCGGGTCTGATCAACTCCACTGACGAGGTCGTGTATCGCGTCAAGGCAATGTATGTCTGGTGGATGCTGCGCGACATGGTGGGCGAGGCCGCGCTGCAGCAGGCGTTCAAGAAGTACCGTGCGCTCGACGACAAGGACACCGCGTACATGCCGCACCTGATTGAGCAGGCGGCGAAGCGCGACCTGGAATGGTTTTTCGACGATTGGCTTTATCGCGATCGCGGGCTTCCCGATTTTCGCGTAGATTCCGTTTTCCCGCGCACCACGCTGAACGGGACGTATGTGGTCACGGTTACTTTGGCCAACGATGGCGACGCGGCGGCGGAGGTGCCGGTATTCGTGCGCGCCGAGGGCGGCGAGCGCACCAAACGCATGCTGGTGAAAGGGAAGAGCAAGGCGGTGGACCGGGTCGAGGTGCCGACCACGCCGAACGAGGCGGTGGTGAATGATGGCAGCGTGCCAGAATCGAACATGAACAATAATGCGATGGCGGTCGCGCCAAAGTAGAGCCGACCGGCGGGACCGTACGAGATTCAGCGCGGGGCGAAGCCCGGCCCGGGCGCGGAGCAATCGCAAGGTGGGGCCGCTTTTATTGGATGAACTCAGCGGGGTGGCGCGTGAGACTGACGGCAGCCTTAAGGAGCAGTCGTCCGGGGTTTGAGTGCAGCCTACTGACAAGCGAAAACTTCCAGCGAGCCGGAACCTCCGTTGCGCCAGAACTCCCTGTCCACGGGTACTCAACGTTATCTGGCCTTCGACCGTTGTCGTCAACCTGCGGGTGAAGGAGATCTATTTCCCGGCATAGTTCTCGAATCGAGGTCATATCGCGCCGTTCCCCAGACCCGGTGCGGCGCCAGTGCTCGGAGACGAGACGTGGCAGCACTTTTGCGATAACGTTGTGCTTTGTTCGCAACTCATCAGCACCGGCTTGAGGCATCCACAAATACGCCTTGCAGAGTTTCTCCAGCCACATCTGAAGATAGTGCAACCGGTGACTACTTGGCAGTGTGCTGGCGGTCAGAAAATCATACACATCAAGATCCGAACCAGCCTGTGCCGCGAATGCCTCGCTCCAGGTTGCCATGCTCAAGCCGGAGCTGGGTAGAGTTCATCACCGAGGCGCCACCCATCCGGTAGGGACAAAGCCCCAGCGCGAATCTTTTCAAACTCCCCTTCCGTAACTTCGATCACGACCGACGGGAAAGGAATCTGTGGCGGATCGGCGCTGAACGCGATGGGGACAATACCCGACGGCGACGTGTCTGGGTTGACCTCCAGAAGCTTCACCGGTTCACCCGCGTCCTGCTCTCGATCAGCGATGACTCGAACGATGCGGCTGATTCCCGGTTCGACTTTTCGGTGAGCGCCAGCGAGCTTTCTGGCAATTTCGGTCTTGTCTGGCGTGTTCGGCATACTGATTGTCCTGTAGCGGATCATAGCATGGTCACAAAAGTGTCCTGCGTCCCGCGGCGCAGTACCGCACCGTCGACGACGAGTGCCTGAACATCCAGCCGCTGTTTACGATGAAGTCGCGCAGCCGGGCATTGGACGAGTTTCTCTGGTATTACAATCACGAGCGGCCGCATCTCAGCCTGGGCGGTAAACCTTCTTCCAACGAAGGGAAGAGGTCTTCCACCCGGCGAAGGCGTAAATTATGTCCTGGTCCAGCACAGCCAATCGCTAGCTACTTCCAGATACAATCGCGCTGTTCGGGAGGCTTCCTTGGCCTACATCCAGTTTCTCGGCGCTGCGGGCGTGGTCACCGGCTCCAAACACCTGATCAACACTTCCTCGAACGGCAGCGACGGTGACGCTATTCAAGTGCTGATTGATTGCGGGCTCTTCCAGGGCCAGAAGGAATGGCGCGAGCGCAATTGGCAGGACCTTCCGATTCCGGTGCGCGATCTCGATGCCGTGATCCTTACGCATGCGCACCTCGACCACTCCGGGTGGATTCCCCGGCTGGTGAAGGAGGGCTTCCAGGGGCCGATCTACGCCACGCCGGCGACGATTGACTTGTGCTCCATCCTGCTCCCCGATTCCGGACACCTCCAGGAAGAAGACGCGGCGTTTCACAACAAGCGCAAATCCTCCAAGCACTCGCCCGCGCTGCCGCTGTACACCTCGCAGGAGGCGGAGGACTGCATGAAGTTCTTTCGCCCGGTGGACTTCGGTCAAACCCAGCAGTTGCAGCCCGGCTTCGCGTTCCGCTTCGTCCGCGCGGCGCACATTGTCGGATCGTCCATGGTGGAGATCACGCTGGGCGCGCGGCGGCTGTTGTTCACCGGCGACATCGGCCGCGTGCGCGATTCGCAAATCGCTCCCGGGCGCGTGGTGCACTCCGGTCCGACGGAGGGCGAGAGCGCCGACCTGCTGGTGATGGAATCGACGTACGGTAACCGGCTGCATCCCACCACCGATCCTCGCCCGGAACTGGCGCGGCGGGTGCGTGAAACGGTGCAGCGCGGCGGCTGCGTGATCGTGCCCGCGTTCGCCGTCGAGCGCACGCAAAAGCTGCTGTTCATGGTGAAGGAGCTGATGGAGTCAGGCCAGGTCCCGCGCGTGCCGGTGCACACCGACAGCCCCATGGCCATCCATGCGGTCAACATTTTCCTGAAGCACACGGAGGAGTTCGGCGACGAAACCAAACAGCTCATCGCGCGTTACGGCTCGCCGCTGACCTGGGACGGATTTTATTTCGACGCCACGCCGGCGGATTCGAAGAAGATCAACGACAGCCACTACCCGATGATCATCGTCTCCTCCAGCGGCATGGCCACCGGCGGCCGCATCCTGCACCACCTGACGCAGCGCCTGCCGGACCCGCGGAACCTGGTGATGTTCATCGGATTCCAATCGCTGGGAACGCGCGGATTCAGCATCAAGAACGGCGCCAGGGAAGTGAAGATGTACGGCGACATCGTCCCGGTGCGGGCGCAAGTGGCGGCGCTGGAGCAATTCAGCGATCACGCCGACACGCCGGAACTGCTGGAATGGCTGCACACATTTCCGAAAGCGCCGTCGCAAACCTACCTGGTGCACGGTGAACCGGCGGCTGCGGCTGCGCTGCAAACCAGCATGACGCAAGAATTGCGCTGGCAAGTCCAGGTGGCGCAGTACATGCAGAAAGTGCCGGTGAGCATCGTCGAGAGCGCGGGAAGCTAGCTGCCGTCGCGCGGCTAATACGGGTTGCGAATTCGCAAGCCTCGCAGGCGCAACCACCATCGGTACAGCCGGTAATGCGGGTAAAACGGAGCTTCAAAGAAATCGGAGGGCACCTGGCTGCTGCTCCTTTTTCGATAGGCCTGGATGGAGCCCCAGACCTGATTCGCCGGGTTCCACCGATAGGTCGCCTTGAACCACGGATGCATGGTGCTGAGCGTGGCCGGCCCGCCCAGGAAATCGTAGGGCTTGTGGGTCTCCAGGAACCAGCACACGTGGCGAATGGGAGGCATGCAAACGTCGTCGAAGACCAGGACCCCGCCGTCGTTCAGGAGAAGATCGGAATAGTAATAATCCACGAAGGCGTAATCGAACGAGTGCCACCCATCGATGAAGATGAAATCGAATTTGCGGCCTTCCGCCAGCAGCGCGGGAAGTCCAAGGTGGCTCGGTTTTTCGATCAGCGTGAAGCGCTGCTGCAGCCCCGCCCGGCGGACCATTTCGACGCCAATGCCGGAGTAGCCCGACTCGTATCCGGTTTGATTGGGGTCGATGGCGATGTGTGTCCTGTCACCGCCAAGTTGCTCGAGCTTGGAGAGGATCGCCAGCGTCGAGACACCCGTCGCGCAGCCGACTTCGAGCGTTCGCCGCGCATCCACCAACCCGACAAGTTCCTGCAGCTTGGCGCAGGAGGCGGAGCTGATTTCGCCGCGCACCTTTTCCGAGTCGCCACGGCTGTTCCAGACGTTGCGCGTGGTCAGGACCTGCTGTAACACCTCTCCGACAATTTCCACCGACATTCCTCCTGGACCGGGTACGGCGCTTCCCTTGTGGGTGAGTATTGATTCCGTTGCGCTGCGATCATTCTATACAAGGTTCTGAGGGCCCATCTGCCGTGCCAGGGCGATTGGCCGCCTACGTTCCGGCCGCGGAGCGAACGGCGCCCGGCGAGTTGCCGGCCATTCGCCGAATCCACAACGAGCCCGGCGCGGCGCCGCGATGTCCGGCGTAAACCGGCGCCGCGCGCGCCAGCGCCTCGCGGTGGTGCGAATTCAGGTAGTTCAGCGCGAGCACGATTTCAAATTCCGCGTTGAACGCCAGGAACGCCTGCACCAGGTACTGCTCGGTCCAGAACAGCTTCAGGTCGCGCGACCATGTCGGCGGATATTCGAACGGAATAAAAATATCGTGCACATGCACCAGCACGCCCGGCCGCAGCCGGGGCACGACCTCGAGATACTCGAATACGACATCGCCGCCGGTGCGCACCACGTGCGAAGAGTCAATGAACAGAATGTCATTTTCGCGCAAGCTCTGGAAGAGCGCCGGATCCAGATTCTCGACGCGATCCCGGATCACTTGCGTAAGCCCGAGATTCTCCAGCCAGGGCGCCGTATACGGCTCGATACAAATGTGCTCGGCATCGTGGCCCTCGGCGCGGTTCCGGTCCAGCGCCGCCTTCGCCAGCATGGTTGAGCAGCCCGAGCCGATCTCGATCATGCGTCGCGGCTTGAAGTGCCGGATGATGCTGTACAAAATCTCCGCGTCGCCGGGACCGAACATTCCGTTGCCATAGCAGAAGCCGGCCCGGATATCGCCTTCGATTGGGAATTGCCGCAATTCTTCGCCGTAGCAAAAGCGCTCCAGCAATGCCAGTTGGTGTTCGGCGCGAAGATCTACGCCTGGCAGTGCGCTTTCGCGCGACCAGGTTGCAGGGGGCAGGGCGGTGGCATCGAAAACCGGGCTATAAAAGTGGAAGGTAAGCGGCAACACGCCGCGCGCGTTCCAGGCGCGAAAGCTGCGCGGCAGGTTTTGCGGTCCCCAGCGCCACTGCAGCCTGGCCAGACCGGCAGCCAGGGGCGCGAGCATCGAACCGCACAAGTCAACCAGCTTCAGCGTCAGTCGGGAGGTCATGATGATCTGCTGGTGAAGCGCACCAGCGCGTCGAGCTTGGCGCGAGCGGCGCCGGAATCGAGAGAAAATGCGGCCCGCAGAATGCCGTCCTGCATGGTGGCCACGCGTCCGGCGGCGACCAGCGCCGCGGCGGCATTCAGCAGCACGACATCGCGCCGCGCGGACTCCTTTCCGTCGAGGATCTGGTGGATGATGGAGGCGTTTTCCCGCACGTCGCCGCCGGAGATGGCTTCCAGCGGCGCGCGCTTCAGCCCAAACTCCTCCGGCGTGACTTCGTAAGCGCGCACGCTGCCGTCCCGCATTTCCGCCACGCGCGTCGGGCCGGTGATGGTGATCTCGTCGAGCCCGTCGTTGCCGTGCACCACCAGGGCGCGGCGCAATCCCAACATCGCCAGCGCCGCCGCGAGTTTTTCCACCAGGTCGGCGGAATAGACACCGACCACCTGGGCGGAAGCATTGGCGGGATTGGTCAGCGGGCCGAGCAGGTTGAAGACCGTGGGAAGGCGCAGCTCGCGCCGCGCCGCTTGCACGTGTTTCATCGCCGAATGCATGGCGGGCGCGAACAGGAATGCGATCCCGACCTGCTTCAGGCAGGCGGCGATCCGCGCCGGCGGCAGCGTGATGTCCACGCCGAGAGCTTCGACGACATCGGCGGAGCCGCACTTCGAACTGGCGCTGCGGTTGCCGTGTTTCGCCACGCGCACCCCCGCTCCGGCCACACAGAGCGCGGTGGCGGTGGAGATGTTGAAGGTTCCGCTGGCATCGCCGCCGGTGCCGCAGGTGTCCACCAGCGCGTCGCGCTCGGTGCCGCTGACGTCGAGCGCGGAACCCCTGGTGAGCGGAAGCGGCGTGGCGGCGGCGCGGATGGCCTCGGCGAAACCGACGATCTCATCCACCGTCTCGCCTTTCATGTGCAGCCCCACCAGCAGCGCGGCAATCTGGACGTCGGTGGCGCCGCCGGCCAGGATTTCGCTCATCACCGCGCGCGCGTCCTGGCGCGAGAGCGACTCGCGATGGTTGGCGATGCGGTGAATGGCGTCGAGGATCATTGCCGAGACTGGATTCGGGCTCTCACTTGGCTCCCATCGCCGCGGCGCGTTCTGCCTTGGCGGCCAGCTTGCTGTTGAACTTGGCGGCATCAATCACAAAGCGCTCATGTGTGCCTTCTGAAATCTTGTCAATGCCGTCGTCGGCGTTCACCGAGAAGCTGAGCTTGCGGCCCTCCACACTTTCCAATTTCACGCGAACGGTTACGTACATGCCGGGCGGGGTGGCGGCAGTGTGGCTGAAATTCACGAGGGTGCCGACTGACTGTTCGTTGGGCCAATCGAGGTGCGGGTTGATGGCCTGTATGCACGCCCATTCCAGCAGCCCAACCATAAAGCCGGTGGCCAGCACTCGCGGCATCACCTGGAATTCCTGGGCTTCCGGGTAGAGATGTGGCACGGTCTTGGTCTCCGGCACGCGGAAGCGGAACTCATGGGTCAGTCCCGGCCGCAGCGTATCTTTCATTCTCCGCCTCCCTGGCAATGCGACAGTCAGCGATTATCGCATCCCGGCGGCGGGATTCAACTGCTGCGCGCTCTGCGGCCGCTCCGCGTATAATTCGCCGTCCTTGTGGAGGCCGTTGTGCGCCGATGCATCGCAGCGATCCTGGTGCTGTCCACGACCATGGCAGTCGCCCAGGAATTGCCGAAAGACCGTTGGGCAGACTGGCAGCCGTTCCTGGGCACTTGGGAGGGCGCAGGCGGCGGAGGACCGGGCCAAGGCAGCGGCAGTTTCACTTTTTCTCCTGAACTGCAAAGCGCGGTGCTGGTGCGGCACAACTACGCGCAGTATCCCGCCACCAAGGACAAACCGGCGTACCGCCATGACGACCTGATGGTGATCTATGCGGATCCGTCGGGCAAGAAAACGCGCGCCGATTATTGGGACAATGAAGGGCACGTCATCCATTACGTCGTCGAGTTTACCGACCACAAGCTGGTGATGGTGAGCGAAGCCGGGCAGCCCGGGCCGCGTTACCGCCTGACCTACGTGAAGACCGGCGACAACGATCTGAAGCTGACGTTCGAAATCGCGCCGCCGGAGGCGCCGGAAAAGTTCACGACCTACATTGAGGCGTCGGCGAAGCGGGCGAAGAAGTGAGTTGCGAGTTCCGAGCTGTGAGCTAGCAGTGACTTAGTGCGGCTGCACGGGCGGAGATTGCGCCTGGGCGGCCTTGTCTGCGATGGGAGATTTCGCGGGCGTGGTGCTGGAGGCGGCGTCAGGTGGGACCGCAGGTGAACCAGCGGCGCGCGCCGGTGCAGGCGTGGGTGCGGGTTTCGATTTTGGCGGAGGCGGCGGGCCTTCAAAGCGCCGCAGGCAGGCGCGCAACAGGCCGAGGCGTAGGACGGTGCGACTGGCGCGATCGTCAACCTGCTGGATAGAAGCGGCGACGTATTCCGGGTCCGTGTCGAGCACCGCCGGATTAAGGTCCACGATACGAAGTTCGTCGCCCATGGGGGGATACACAATGCCGATTTTCTTTGGCTCGCGGGGCTTGACGCGGCCGATGCCCGCCATGGCTTCGGCCAGCACGTGTGTGGTTTCGCTGGGCATGTGTTCGGCGTACAGGTTTAACAACATCAGGAAAGGACGCCAGTTGTCCTGCGGGTCCCATTTTTCCAGGGCGGCGCGGGCCTGGCCGAGGAAGGCGAGACCGAGCGACTCGTCCTTTGCCTGGAAAACCATGGATGCCGCGTTGAGCAACATCTGCGGGCGGTCTTCTTCCGGGGTGTGGTCGAGGATGCGCTGCATGGCGACGGTGTCGTGCGCCTTGTACGCGGCGGAGAGCGCCTGCGAGGCGAGGATACTCCGCATCGAGCCGGAGATTCTCCTGCGTTCCTCAGGCGTGAGACTGTCGAAAATATCCACCGCGCGTATGGGGTCCGATTGTTGAAGCTTAAATGCGGCCTGGACCTTCATCATGCTGCGGGTGTTGACATCGGTCTCGTCGTCGGCTGCACGCATTAATTCATCGGAAGTGCCCGTGTATTTGCCCGTGAGCTCCGAATCCACCGTCTTTCTTATCATCGGGGGCACCTTCCCTGTGCACGATTCAATGGCGGCACGCACCTGGCCAGCAACGGCGGGCGGAAATTTGGAGATGAGCCGGGCGGCAGTCAGCGAGGCGCGGCAGATGTTCTTTTGATCTTCTTCGCTCTGTGGCGGGCGCAGCATGGCTTCGGCGACGACGGTCAAGATGGCGGAGCGGAGTTCTTCCGGCACGGGGACTTCCTGAGGTTCGATGTCGTCGAGCGCGGCGTGGGAGATTCCCTCCAGCATCGCGGGATCATAGTCGGCCCGGGCGGCGGCGATGGCTTCGCGCAGGAATTGGTCGCCAGTGGCCGGGCTGGCGTCGTGCAGGTTGATGTACGCGATTTCAATGTGATTGCCGGCGCGCATCTTGATGAGCTGACGGGCGAATTCAAGCGCGCGGCCGGGATCTTCTTCGGCAATTTCCCTCGTGGCGGTTGTGACATCGCCCAGCAACTTCATCCGATCGAGCGAAGACAGTCGGTCTTTCTGTTTTTCGCTCTCATCGGTGAGCAACTTGAGCACGCGATCGGAAAGGCCGCGGTCGAGAGGAGCGGCGATGGTGAGCAGCACGCGGGCGGCGCCGAGCCTTGCCTTGCGATCGTCATCCGATTCCTGGTTGGGAGAGAATTCGATTCGGCTGACCGCGTCTGCCAGCCAGAAGCGCGCGCGCTTGGGATCGGATTTCCACCAGATGGCGGCGAGGCGGCCGGGCAGGATGAGCTCCTCGCGATAGGGCAGGTGGAATTGATCTCCGCGAATGGCAGAGGTATACCCGAGGGCGCGTTGCATCCATGGGGCGCGCGGGTCGGCGGGCTTGGCAGCCGTCACGCCGGGAGTTTTAGCGAAAGCTGCAGGCGCGACGATGGCGACAAACAATGCAACGGAACAGAGCGCCGAGCGCATGGCGAATTCCTTCCGGCGCGGGATACTTTGACCAGAGCATACTCGCCGGCGGTTGCGAGCGGCAAGTCGCAGGCGGCGTTCGTCACGCATCGCTGTGACATTGATCCCGGGCTGTTATTCGATTTACGCAGCGCGCCGGGTTTTATACAATCACAAGTTTCGCGCCGGTTTCATGCACTCGATGTACAGCGGATTCCTACCATGAAAATTCACGAGTACCAGGCAAAAGCAATTCTGGCGAAGTATGGCGTCGCGGTGCCGCGCGGCGAGATGGCCACCACCGTCCAGGAAGCCGAGGGCATCGCGCGCCGGCTGATGGACAACGGCTCGCAGGTGGTGGTGGTGAAGGCGCAGATCCACGCCGGCGGCCGCGGCAAGGGCGGCGGCGTCAAGATCGCCAAGTCGGTGGAAGAGGCCGGCGAGCTGGCAGGGAAGATGCTCGGCATGACGCTGGTCACCCACCAGACGGGGCCGGAAGGGCGCGTGGTGCGCCGCCTGTTGATCGAGGAAGGTCTGCCCATCGAGCGCGAGCTCTACCTGAGCATGTTGCTCGATCGCCAGGAGGCTAAGCTGCTGGTGATGGCGTCGCAGGCGGGCGGCATGGAAATCGAGCAGGTCGCCGCCGAGCATCCCGAGCTGATTCTGAAGGAGCACATCGAGCCCGCGGTCGGCCTGGCGCAGTACCAGTCGCGCAAGATCGCCTTCGGCCTCGGCCTCAATGGCAAGCTCGTCAACCAGGCAGTCGCGTTCCTGAGCGCGCTGTACAAGGCTTATCTCGACACGGACGCGTCCATGGTGGAGATCAACCCTCTCATCACAACCAAGGACGGCCGCCTGTTCGCGCTCGACGCCAAGGTCAATTTCGACGACAACGCGCTCTTCCGCCACCAGGACATTCGCGATCTGCGCGACATCACCGAAGAAGACCCGCTGGAGGTGGAAGCCAGCAAGTACGGGCTGAACTACATCAAGCTCGACGGCAACGTCGGCTGCATGGTCAACGGCGCCGGGCTGGCGATGTCGACCATGGACATCATCAAGTACGCGGGCGGCATGCCGGCGAACTTCCTCGATGTCGGCGGCGGCGCCAACGAAGAGCAGGTGACGCACGCCTTCGAAATCCTGCTCAGCGACAAGAACGTGCGCGCCGTGCTGATCAATATTTTCGGCGGCATCCTGCGCGTGGACACCCTGGCCAACGGCGTGGTCGAGGCAGCGCGGAAGATGAACATCCAGCTCCCCATCGTGCTGCGGCTGGAGGGCACCAACGTCGAGCAGGGACGCGAGATCCTGAAGAATTCCGGGCTGAATTTCACCGTTGCGGAAACCATGAAAGACGCGGCCGAGAAAGTGGTCGCAGCGGCAGGACACTGAATTTGGTGATCTAAGAACGTTTTCGGTTTTCGGTTCTCGGTGTTCGGTTCTACATCGTATCGGCCGCGCTTACCGACAACCGAAAACCGATAACCGACAACGCCTTTCAGCGAACGGCAAATGGCCAGGGGCTGAAAGACTGAGAGCTGATAGCTGAGAGCTAATACATGAGCGTACTGATAAACGAGAAAACGAAAGTTCTGGTCCAGGGCCTCACCGGCAAGGAAGGCACGTTCCACGCCAGGACCTGCGCCGAGTACGGCACGAAGATCGTCGGCGGGGTCACGCCCGGCAAGGGCGGCACCACGCACGAGGGCTGGCCGGTATTCAACACGGTGCAGGAAGCGGTGGACAAAACCGGCGCGGACGCTTCGGTAATCTTTGTTCCGCCGGCATTTGCCGCCGACGCCATCATGGAAGCCGCCGACGCCGAGATCGAGCTGATCGTCTGCATCACCGAGGGCGTGCCGACCACCGACATGGTGCGCGTCTGGGAATTCCTGCAGACGCGGCGCTCGCGGCTGATCGGGCCGAATTGCCCGGGCATCATCTCGCCCGGCAAATGCAAGATCGGCATCATGCCCGGGCACATCCATCGCGAAGGGCCGATCGGCATCGTCTCGCGCTCCGGGACGCTGACCTACGAGGCGGTCTACCAGCTTACCTTGCGCGGCGTGGGCCAGAGCACGGCGATCGGCATCGGCGGCGACCCGATCATCGGCACTAACTTCGTGGATTGCCTTGAGCTTTTCAATCGCGACCCGCAGACCGAGGCCATCGTCCTGATCGGCGAAATCGGCGGCAATGCCGAGGAAACCGCCGCGGAGTACATCAAGGCGCACGTCAAGAAGCCGGTGGTGTCGTTCATCGCCGGGCAGACCGCGCCTCCGGGACGGCGCATGGGCCACGCCGGCGCCATCATCTCCGGCGGACACGGCACCGCGGCGGAAAAGATTCGCGCACTCGAGGCGGCCGGCATCAAGGTTGCCAAATCACCGGCCGACATCGGCGAGACCGTGCTGTCGGTGATCGGGGCGGCGGCAAAAGCATAGTTGCGAGTACTGAGTACCGAGTACCGAGTACCGAGTCACGCAGAGCGGAGTGATGCGCCGACACCGTTCGCGGCCTGACTGGCTAACTACGAACTCCTTAGCTACTAACTACTGGAAAAAATGAAGACACTGCAACGCACTCTTGCCATCGTTAAGCCGGACGCGGTCGCCAAGAACGCCACCGGCGACATTCTCGCCACCATCGAATCCAAGGGCTTTCGCGTTCTCGGGATGAAGATGCTGCATATCTCGAAACAGGAAGCGGAAGGTTTCTACGCCGTGCACGCCGACAAGCCGTTCTTTGATTCGCTCACCACTTTTATGTCGAGCGGGCAGATCGTGGTGCTCGCGCTGGAGAAGGAAGACGCCATTCAAGCGTGGCGCGACCTGATGGGTCCCACCAATCCGGCGAACGCCTCGGAAGGCACCATCCGCAAGAAGTGGGGATCCAGCATCGAGCGCAACGCCACCCACGGCTCCGACGCCGACGACACCGCCCGCTTCGAATTGTCGTACTTCTTTGCGGGATACCAATTGGTGCACTGAAGCTGTCCGCTCTCAGCTCTCAGCCGTCAGCCATAGCGGCGTTAGCTGAGAGCTGAGAGCTGAAAGCTGAGAGCTTCCATGCCTCTCGTTCAAATCACGCTCCTGAAGGGCCGCACCACCGAGCAGAAACGTCGCATTGCCGAGCGCATCACCGACGTCATGGCGGAAGAGGCCAAGACACCGCGCGACGGCATTGTCGTGACCTTCGTGGATGTCGAGCGCGACAGCTACGCGCGCGGCGGCGTGCTCATGCTGGACAGAAGTAGTTAGGAGTTAGTAGCTAGGAGTTAGCAGGCGGCGCGCTGCGGACCGCAGCATTCGCTCGAACACCAACTCCCAGTATTCGCTCGACACCAACTCCAACCGCTAACTCCTGACTCCTAACCACTAACTCCTATTGTCCCGCGTGCGCGAATGCCGACTTCGCGCGCTCATCGATCTCCGCTTGTGTGAGGTCCTCGATGTGCGTGGCCAGCGCCCACATGTGCCCGAACGGGTCCTGGACCATGCCGTATCGGTCGCCCCAGAACTGGTTCGAGAGCGGGAATAGCGCTTTTGCCCCGGCTTCGGTCGCCTTCTTCCAGGTAGCGTCCACGTCGGGAACGTAGAGCGTGAGCACGATCGGGCTGCCGCCGAGCGTTTGTGGCGAGCTCATGCCTGGCTTTCCGAAGTCGTCGGCCATCAACATGTGGGAATCGCCGATCTTCAGGTGCGCGTGCATGACTTTGCCGTCGGGCATGGTGCTTACCGGCCCAATCTGCTCCGCGCCAAAGACTTTCTTGTAGAATTCGATCGCCTTCGCCGCTCCGCTAACGATGATGTGCGGCGTGATGCTGTGCATGCCTTCCGGAATTGCTTTCGCCATTTGCCATCCTCCGTTGATGATTCCTTGGTGGGTGTGGTCGCCGCGCTGATCTACTCTACTGGCTGGTACAGCTCGCGGGTGACGGCCTCCATCAGTTTTTCCAGGCCGTTGGTGACGTAATCGCGGAAGTACGCCGCCGCGCGATGCAAGTCGAGCGCCTCCGCACTGTCGTACTGCTCGTAAAAGCAAAAATGGCGTGGATCTTTTGATGATTGGTGGCCGACGTACATCCGGCAGCCCGGCTCGCGCCGGGTGTGTTCCTGCATTTTCTGGATGTAGTGGCGCGCCTGTTCTTCCGAGCCTTGCCGGATGGTGAATTGCACGAGCAAAACGAGCATGGTCGGCTCCGGGTGAGTGATTCTACCGACTCGCACTCAACTCGGCAACCGCCTGCCGGTGCTGCGGTGCTCGTCCCAGGGGCACAGCGCTGGAATTGTTCCCTCTGAGCTAAGAGCTAAGAGCTAAAGGCTAAGGGCTGGCTTTCGACTTGGGGCGCAGTTTGTCCAGTTCCGCCGCGAAATCCGGGGTGATGATGGTCTGCTCGCGGCCGGGACCGGTGGAGATCATGCCCACCTTGGCGCCGCTCTCTTTTTCGATGAACGCCATGTAGGCGCGCGCTTTCGTGGGCAGCTTATCGAACTCGGTGACGCCCTCGGTGGGCTGGCGCCAGCCCGGCAGCGTCTCGTATACGCACTCAATCTTTTCGTACCCGGCAGCTTGCGCCGGAATCTCCGACGTCTTCTTGCCCTGGATGCGGTACGCGACGCACACCGGAATTTCGGGGAGATCGTCCAGCACATCCAGCTTCGTGACCACCAGCCACGCAATGCCGTTGATCATCGCCGAGTAGCGCAGCAGCGGCAGGTCGAGCCATCCGCAGCGCCGCGGACGTCCCGTCACCGCCCCGTATTCGTTGCCTCTTTTGCGGATCGCTTCGCCCGTGGCATCATGCAGCTCGGTGGGAAAGGGCCCCTCGCCCACCCGCGTGCAGTACGCCTTGCTCACGCCGATGACCGTGCCGATGGAGGTCGGGCCGACGCCGGTGCCGATCACCGCGCCGCCGGAGGTTGCACTCGATGAGGTGACAAACGGGTACGTGCCGTGATCGATGTCGAGCATGGTGCCCTGCGCGCCTTCAAACATCACCGCTTCGCCGCGCGCGATGGCCTGATTCAGCAGCGCTGCCGTGTCGCAAACGAAGGGCGCGATCTGCTTCGAGGCCTTGGCATACTCGCGGAACATCTCCTCCGCATCGAGCGGCTCGGAATTGAACAGCGCGTGCGCGATCATGTTTTTCTCGCGGCACGCGTTCTCGATGTGCTTCTTCAACAGCTCGAGATCGAGCAAGTCGGCGATGCGCAGCCCGCGCCGTCCCATCTTGTCTTCGTAGGCCGGGCCGATGCCGCGCGAGGTGGTGCCGATCTTGACGCGTCCGGGCGCATTCTCCGCCGCCAGCTCGATCATGCGGTGGTAGGGCAGGATAACCTGCGCGCGGTTGCTGATGAACAGGTTGCCGTCCACCCGCACGCCGGCGGCCCGCAGCGCGTCCACTTCCTTGAGCAGCGCGAACGGGTCGAGCACCACGCCGTTGCCGATCACCGCGCGGCAGCCCTCGCGCAGGATGCCGCACGGCACCAGTTGCAGCACGAAACGCTTGCCCTTGATGGTGACCGTGTGGCCGGCGTTGTGCCCGCCGGCGTAGCGCGCCACCACGCTGAAGCGCGACGACAGCACGTCCACGATCTTGCCCTTGCCTTCGTCGCCCCACTGGGCGCCGACTACGACCGCTGTGTTGGGATGGTTCAAACCTCGGCCTCGCGCGCGAGCGGAATGCGCACACTGACGGCGGCGCGTGCTTTCAGACCTGAATTACAGGGATTCGCCAGCCGAAGGAGTGTACGCATAATCTTAAACGGAGCGATTAGCGATTAGCAATTAGCAATTAGCCATCGCAAGGGCCAAGGGTTGGGAAGGGTTTGAGGAACGGTGAGACTTGGGAAGGGCACGGCTTTAGCCGTGCCGAACAAGCGCTTCCAATTCTTTGCCCTTCCGAGCGGGCTTCAGCCCGCGAGAAATCCAGTTCACCGAAACAGCGCATCGTTAATCGCTAAATTGCTATCCTTTTCCCATGCCCGAACTGCCTGAGGTCGAAACCGTAGTCCGCGGACTGCGCAACCGCGTCGTCGGTGACGTGATCGAGGACGTCTGGCTCAGCGGCCGGCGACAGCCGCTGAAGTCGCCACCGGAAGAGATCGCCGCGGTCCTAGAGGGCGCGCGCATCGCCGGCGTGCGCCGCATGGGCAAGCACATCGTGATAGATCTGGTGATCGGGAGACCTGAAGATCGGGTGATCGGGCGACAGGAAGATCGGGTGATCGGGCGATCGGGTGATCGGGTGATCGAAAAACGCGACCGCGGAAGAAAATTGAAAGCTGGTTCCAATTCACCGGATAAGCGGATTGCCCGATCACCAGATGCCGCGGCTGGTTCTAGATCACCGGATCACCAGATCACCGGATCACCCGATGCTGCGATCACCCGATCGCCCGATTCGCAGTTTATCGTCCACCTGGGCATGACCGGCCGGCTCACGGTGGGTCCACCCGGCGCGCCCCCGGCCAAGCATACGCACCTGGTCGCGCGGCTCAAATCGGGCAGGGAACTGCGCTTCGTAGATCCGCGCATGTTCGGCAAACTCGCCGTGGTTCGTGAACCATTCGAGACCGCCGGAACCGAACCGCTGGACATCGGCTTCGAGTTGTTCGCCGGCCTTTTCCGCAAACGCAAGACGCCGATCAAGAGCGCGCTGCTCAACCAGAAGCTGCTGCGCGGCATCGGTAACATCTACGCCGACGAATCGCTGGCCCGCGCCGGGATTCGTCCCCGCCGCCGCGCCGCCACGCTCACCCGCGCCGACCTTCACCGCCTGTTTCAATCCGTGCAGCAGGTGCTGAACCAGGCCATCGCCGCCGGCGGCTCCTCGGTTTCCGATTATGTGGACGCTGCCGGCGAACCCGGGTTCTTCCAGTTTCAACATCGCGTTTACGGGCGGGAAGGCGAGCCGTGCCTCTCCTGCGGCGCCCCCATCAAGCGGGTCGTGATCGCAGGCCGCAGCAGCCACTACTGCCCGAAGTGCCAGACATAGCTCTCAGCTCTCAGCTTTCAGCAAGAACGTCTGATAGCTGATAGCTGACAGCTGATAGCTCTTACACAACATTTCTCGCTCGCGACGTTCTAAAATGCCAGCCATGCCATCCTTCGCCATTGGAGTGGATCTGGGCGGTACCAACCTGCGCATCGCTGCTGTGGACGATCAAGGCACGCTGCTGGAAAAAGTGACCCTGGGCACGCACGTAGCCCGCGGACGCGATTACGTGATCTCGGAAATGTGCGATGCCATCCGCGAGCTCTCGACGAAATTCAGCCGCAGCGGGCCCATGATCGGCGCCGGCATCGGCATTCCCGGGATCATTGACCAGCGTACCGGCACGCTGCGCGATTCGCCCAACCTGCCTGGCTGGCACAACTACCCGGTGCGCACCGAGATCGAACAACGGCTGGGCGCGCCCGTCCTGCTGGAAAACGACGCCAACGCCGCTGCCTTCGGCGAAGCCTGGCTGGGCGCCGCTCGCGGCCAGGAATCCATGTGCATGATTACGCTCGGCACCGGCGTCGGAGGCGGCCTGGTGCTCGACGGCAAGATCTGGCGCGGCATGACCGGCATGGCGGGCGAGGTCGGCCACATGACCATCGATCCCAACGGCCCGCGCTGCAAGTGCGGCAATATCGGCTGCGTCGAACAATTTGCCTCCGCCACCGCGGTGGTGCGCATGGCGCGGGAGGCGATCGCCAACGGAAGCGCCCCGGAACTGTCCCGTGCCGCCAACGCGCACGATGTCGAGTTCAGCGCCAAAGTCGTATACAACCTCGCCATCCGGGGCGACCAGGCCGCGCGCGCTATCTTTGACCGCGTCGGCTGGGCACTGGGCATCCTGGTGGCCGACCTGGTGAACATGCTGAACCTGAACATGTACGTGATCGGCGGCGGCGTTTCGGCGGCGTGGAGCGTTTTCAGCCCGGCGATGTTTGAGGAGGTGCGGAAGCGCTCGATGGTGTACGCCGCCACCGCGCCTGTCGAACACGTTGCAGCGCCGGCCGGCGCATCCGGGGAGGTCGTATCCCCCTCCACGGGCCAGCCGACCATCATTACGCGCGCGCTGCTGGGCAGCGATGCCGGCCTCTATGGCGCCGCGCGTCTGCCCATGGTCGAGGGTGAACGTCGGGAGGCCGCGGGCCAGGGCAAACGCAAATTCGCCTGATTTACAGCCTCTGCAAGTTTCAGCATTTCGGCCGAAAACAAAACCGGCCAGCCGCATCTATATACGGTGAGGAGGAGCACGCATGAAACACGCGGAGGGCGCTGACCGCTCCAGAAGAAACTTGATTCTGAAAGCTCCGATTTATGGCGCAGCGTTGGTCGCCGGTGCAGCCTTGCCGCTTCTGGCAGATCAGGCGAAGAAGAACGAAGGGCAGGAGGAAGACGTTTCGACCAACGAAGACCTGATGCGGGAACACGGCGTCCTGAAACGGGTTCTGCTGGCCTACGAGGAAGTCATCCGGCGCATTCGTGCCAACCGAGATTTTCCGCCGCAGACGGTGACGGATGCAGCCACTATTATCCGCAAGTTTATTGAGGAATATCACGAGAAGCTGGAAGAGAACCACCTGTTTCCCCGCTTCCGCAAGGCCGGCAAGCTGGTGGAACTGGTGAATGTCCTGCAGACACAACACGAGGCGGGGCGCCGGATTACGGATCGCGTTCTCGCCACCGTGCCATCGCTCAAGACCAGGGACGATCGCAATAAGCTGGCCGATGATCTCTACGCTTTTGTGCGCATGTATTCTCCGCACGAGGCGCGAGAAGATACGGTGCTATTTCCCGCGCTGCACACGATCGTCTCGCCCCATGAGTACGACGCTCTCGGCGAGCAGTTCGACAAAATTGAGCAGCAAACATTCGGCGGGGATGGATTTGATATTTACGTGGATAAGGTGACCGCCGTCGAGAAGCAGCTCGGGATTTACGATCTGGCACAATTCACGCCGAAATGAGCGGAGTGTAGAACCTCAGCGGCTGGCGACGCCGACCTTGTCCGTCACTTTCTTCAGGGTCGCGACGCATTGGCGGTTCTGTTCCGGCGTTCCCACGGTGATGCGGATGGCTTGCGGCGCACCCCATTTGCCGTTCAGCGGACGGATGATGATGCCCTCGTCCTGCATGCGCTTTCCCAGCGCGGCTGCGTCTTCGCCTACCTCGACGTAGAGGAAGTTCGCCCACGTCGGCACCACGCGCAATCCCATCTCGCCGATCTTCTTGGTCAGGTATTCGATGCCGGCGGCGTTGTTCTCCAGCGTCTTGCGGATGTGCGGTTCATCTTCGAGGGCGGCCAGCGCGGCCGCTTCGGCAACATGAGTGACCGAAAAGACGGTTCGCAGGCGCGCAAAATACGAAATCTGTTCGGCCGGCGCGATGCCATAGCCGATGCGCGCTCCTGCCAGGCCATGCGCCTTGGAAAACGTGCGCAGCACGACGATGTTCCGGCCCTCGTGCACGTATTGCATGGAATGTGAGTACTCGACCCCGCGCTGCCGCGCGCAATACTGCGCGAAATCGCAATACGCTTCGTCCAGCACCACGCAGACCTGCTCCGGGACCTGGCTCATGAAACGGTCGAGCTCGGCCGGCGCCAGCAGCGTTCCGGTGGGATTGTTGGGATTGGCGATGAACACGATGCGCGTCTCGGGGTTGATGGCCGCCAGGATGCGGTCCAGGTCGTAGGTGTCCCCGCGCATCGCCACCGTGATCAGGCGTCCGCCCGGCGCTTCGGTCGCGATCGGGTAGATGATGAAAGTGCGCTCGCTGGTCACGGCGTTCAGTCCCGGCGCCAGCAGCGTCCGACCGATGATGGTGAGAAACGAGGTCGAACCCGCCGTCACCAGGATGTTTTCCGGGCCCATGCCGTGCAGCTTGGCCAGGCGCTGCCGCAGCGACGTGACCTCATTGTCGGGATACAGGTTCGCGTCCCCCGCCGCCCGCCGCATGGCTTCCACAGCCAGGGGCGAGGGCCCGAACGGATTCTCGTTCGACGCCATCTTGATGCAGCGCACGCCGCTTTCCCTCTCTGCGTCCCTGATGGGTTTGCCGGGAACGTAGCTGCCCAGGGCGCGGACGTGTTGCGGAACCACCTTCTCGAAATTGCTCATGTCTCTCCGATTCTTACCACGCAACCGGCCCGGCGGCGATTGGCGACCAGGCTACCGCGCCGCCCGCTGCTTCACCGCCGCCTTCAGCCGCCCGACCTCCGCCACTGTCAGCGGCCGGAATCTTCCGCTCTCCACATCCAGTTCCAGTGGCCCGTAGCGCACCCGCTTGATCTTCTCCACGTGGTGCCCGACCTGCTCGAACATGCGCCGGATCTGCCGGTTCCGCCCTTCGATCAGCGTCACCTCGTACCACGGATTGGCAGCTTGTTTCAGCAAGCGGATCTTTGCCGGCGCAGTCTTCACCGCCTTTTCGCCGCGTCGCTTTTGAGGTTGCTCCACCCTTGTCGTGCCCGGTTTTGGCGAGACAGGGTGGGAGTTTTGCTCTCGCTTACGCCTCGGAGCAGGCGACAGCACGATCCCCCTCCGCAGCTTCTCGATCGCTTCCTCCGGCGGAGTGCCGCTGACCTTCACCCAATACGTCTTGGGCACCTTCGACGAGGCGTGCATCAGCCGTTCGACGAGCGCGCCATCGTTGGTCATCAGCAGCAGGCCCTCACTCAGATAGTCGAGCCGCCCGACCGGGTAAACGCGAGCGCCCACGCCGCGAACCAGATTCATTACCGTAGGACGGCCTTCCGGGTCGGTGACCGTCGTCACGTAACCCTTGGGCTTGTTCAGGACCAGGTAAACGTGGCGCTCAGGACCGCGCAGCAGTTTGCCGTCCACCCGGATGTGGTCGCTCTCGGGGTCGGCCTTGCTGCCCAGTTCGGAGACAATCTGGCCATTCACCGACACGCGCCCCGACGTGATCAGTTCTTCGGCACGGCGGCGCGACGCGATCCCGGCGGCGGCAATGATCTTCTGCAGTCGTTCAGCAGGCATGCTGATGATTAGATGAGTTTTCCTGGCAGGCGTCCAGCAAAAGCTTCGGTGCTGGGGAGTCGACGGCAAGAAAGTCGATGGTCGTTGGTCGAGGGCAAAAAACCGGCCGACGGCACAGCAGATGGTTCTCGGTTATCGGTTGAATCGCAGCAGTCGGGATTTGTCGGCCAGGCGCTTACCGGGAGCGGGCAATGATCATAGTTAGATCGTCGTGCCGCTCGCCTGACCGAAACTCTTCCACAATTTGTTCCACCTTCCCCAAGAGGGACGCAGCCTCCAGATTCCGGTTCTGGCGCAGAGCGCTGAGGAGCCGGGCTTCGCCAAACTCCTCTCCATTCTTGCCTCTCGCCTCGATAATTCCGTCCGTGTACATACTCAGAATATCCCCCGGTTCGATCTGCGTTTCGACGACCGAGCCTTCCCACTCGCGGAACAAACCCAGCACCGTCGCGGTCGCGTCCAGCCGCTCCAGGGCTCCTTCACGGCGCAACAGCAGAGGCGCATTATGTCCACAATTGACGTAACGCAGTGTTCGCGTGTGGTCGCTGTAGCAACCGAAGAAAACGGTGACGTAACGTTCGATCTCCGTGTGCTTGTGCAAGTGGCAGTTTACCGAAGCGAGCAGTCGGGGAAGGTCCCTGGAGCCGAGAGCACACTGCGCTTGCAGACTCCCATGCAGATTGGCCATCAGCAGCGCGGCCGCGATCCCCTTACCGCATACGTCCGCCAGCACGAACCCGACTTCTCCTGGCGCCATCGGCACAAAATCGTAGTAATCCCCTCCCACGGTTCTTGCCTGAGTACAGTGTCCGCAGTAGTCGAGAGTCCGCAGTGAAGGCATCTCCTGGGGAAAAAGCCTCCTCTGCACGCTACGAGCGCGGTCGACTTCCCGCCGAAGCCGTTCATCTTCAGTTAGTTCAGATAAGTCCAGTTTCCAGACGTTGACCTCTGGAGCCAAGCACTCCAAACCGGCCTCGTCTTCTATTATTCCCGAACCAACCCAGACTACCTGAAAGGGCGCTTTCCGGTCGGCACAATGAAGGCTAAAGACCTCCCCTAGATTCAGCTTTGCATTAAGGCTGCCAAGGTGTACGCCCGAGACTGACACATCGATAGAACGGGCAAGCTGCAAAGTGCGATCCGTACCCAACTGGCATAGGCGTACCGGGTATTCAACTTTGTGTCGCTTGTAAGGACGCTCCCGTCTCTTGCGCAGCTCGAAAATGGAGTTACTGAACCTGCGTATTTGTTTCACGCTGTCGAGAAAAGCGCCGCACTCATCCTCAGTCGTGAATGGGCCAAACCGCGTTGCGCGGTGCGTGAGAGGAGATAAGCCCGAGCGGGGCCTCTCGATTATGTACCACCCGAACTCGTCGGACGCCTGCCGCCCCGTGTCGCAGCCGGTCCCATCCAAATTCATAACAGCTCCACAGAATGGCTCCGACACAGGAATAGCGGCGGTCCCTGGAGCCCGTCCAGTTGGACATTTTTCGCGTACGCAGTGAGCGAAGGTTGTACTGCAATACGAGAGGTACCACGCATTGGATGAAAGGTGGGCGATGAACCGCGCCCAATGAAAAGCCGTGCAACCATATTGGGCCTGGTTCCAAAGTAGGCACCGCGGAAGGGGGCTCAAATTACGTCAGGATTCGACTTCGGGTGCGGCCGGCGCTGCGGAGGGTTGCGGCGATGCTTCCGACGACGGGGCGTGCACTTCCGCGGCGACGTCTTCCTCCGGGCTGCGCGCATCCGCAATCCGCGCCTCGCCCGCAACAGGAGTTGGCGGCTGGAAGAGGTCAGCCTGGTCGCTCCCCAGCTTTTCGAATTCTTCCAGGCTGGGAAGCTCGGTCACGTCCTTCAATCCGAAGCGCAGCAGAAAATCTTTGCTCGTCTTGTACAAGATCGGCCGCCCGATCACCGGCTTGCGACCTGCGGTCGTGATCAGCTTGCGGTCGAGCAGCGTGGCCAGCACCCCGCTGGAATCCACGCCGCGGATCTCGGAAATTTCCGGCGCCGTCACCGGCTGCTTGTAGGCAATCACCGCCAGTGTTTCCAGCGCCGGCATCGACAACCGCACCGGCGGCTTCAGGTTCTTGGCGAAATGCCGCACCACGTCGTGATGCTCGGGCTTGGTGCCCATGCGATATCCGCCGGCCACCTGGCGCACTTCCATGCCGCGATCCGAATTCGCGTACTCGGCGGTCAGCTCCTCAATCGCCGCGCGCACCCGCTTCTTGACCTCGGCGTCCAGCGCGGCGCCCTCCAGCCCGGCGTCAGCCAGGAGATGCTCCGCGACGACGGAGTCCTTGAGCACGAGCGCGATCTGCTCCAGCGTCACCGGCTCTTCGGCGGCGTAGATGATGGCTTCGATTTGTCCTTTAATAGCCATTAGCAATCAGCGGGTTTTCGGTTTTCGGTTATCGGTTTTCGGTAACCGCAGCCGACACGATGCAGAACCGAGAACCGACAACCGAGAACCGACGACCTTCACTTCCAGTCATCCCGCACCGCGTGCTCGCCGCCCTCGCCAAACACCGTATCGAACATTGTATTTTTCTTCAGGATGATGTCGGAGAAAACTTTGTCCTGGCGCAGCAGCACCGCCTGCAGCCGCACCATTTCCAGCAGCGCAAGAAACGCGCTGATCAGCGCCGGCCGCGATTTCAGCGTGCCCAGCAACTGTTTCAGCCGCAGCGGGCGCTCTTCCAGCGACAACCTGCGCCGGAAAAAATCGATCATTTGTGCCACCGTGACCCGGTCCTCGTCCACGTCAATCACCGGCCGCGTTTTCGCGCGCTCCACGATCTGCTGAAACACGCGCACCAGGTCCACCACATCGGCGGCCAGTTCCGGCTCGGCGCCGGCATCATCTCTAAAGTCCTTGAGCGCCGGGTTCGACCACACCGCGTCCTCAATCTGCGACTTCTGCAGCAGCATCTGCGCCGCCGTCTTGAATCGCTCGTGCTCCAGCAGCCGGTTCACCAGCTCCATGCGCGGGTCTTCCTGCTGGTCTTCCGGCAACGAGGGGTCCCGCGGCAGCAGCATGCGCGACTTGATTTGGATGAGCACCGACGCCATGTAAATGAACTCGGCGGCCACGTTCACGTCGAATTCCTTGATCCGCTCCACGTAGGCCAGGTACTGCGCCGTGATCTGCGCGATCGGAATGTCGTAGATGTCAATGTCCTGCTTGCGGATCAGGTCGAGCAGCAAGTCAAGCGGCCCGTTATACACCTCCGCCACCGACACCGCGAACGGGAACTCGGTGTCCTTCTGTTGCTTAACGGGTTGTGGCAAATCCGGCATCTGCTTTCTCAACCACAGAGGACACTGAGGAACACGGAGGAGAAAAGAAGAAATTGACGAAGGAGAGGGTAGATAACCGGCGCTTGAACCCTCATTTCCTCCGCGTTCCTCAGTGTCCTCTGTGGTTAACAGCTCCCTATTTCACTTCCGCAGTCTTTGGCGGCGTCTCAAACTCCCTCGTCAACCCCATCGATTGCCGCACCAGGTTCATGGTTGCGTCACAGATCTTGCGCGCCTTTGCGCCCCCGGCTTCGATCACGTCCCAGGCCAGCTTCGGGTTCTCCTCGTACTTGCGACGCCGCTCCTGCATCGGCGTGAGCACGCTGACCAGCGCATTCGCCGCCCACGTTTTGCACTCGATGCATCCGATCCCGGCGCTGCGGCACCCCGCGTTCACCTTCGCCAGCGTCTCCTGATCGCTGAAGATCTTGTGCAGGTCGCCGACCGGACACACATCAGGATTGCCCGGATCGCTGCGCCGCACCCGCGCCGGATCGGTGACCATGGTCTTCAGTTTCGCCCTCACTTCGACTTCCGGGTCGGTGAGCATGATCGCATTGCCATACGACTTCGACATCTTGCGCCCGTCGGTGCCCGGCAGTTTTGGCGTCGGCGTCAACAGCGGCTGCGGCTCCGGGAAGACGTACGCCCGCTTGCCGCTATAAAACATGTTGAAGCGCCGCGCGATCTCCCTGGTCAACTCCACGTGCGGCACCTGGTCCTCGCCGACCGGAACGTAATCCGCCTTGTAGATCAGGATGTCGGCCGACTGCAGCACCGGGTAGCCGAGAAACCCGTAGGTCCCCAGGTCCTTCTCCTTGATGTTCTCGCGCTGTTCCTTGTACGTGGGCACGCGTTCCAGCCAGCCCAGCGGCGTGATCATGGACAGCAGCAGGTGCAATTCCGCGTGCTGCGGAACGTGCGACTGGATGAACAGGGTGCAGCGCTCGGGATCGAGCCCGGCGGCCAGCCAGTCCAGCAGCACCTCCATCGAGTTTTCTTTGATGTGGGAGGTGTCGGCGTAGTCGGTGGTCAGCGCGTGCCAATCGGCGACAAAAAAGAAGCAATCGTAGCGGTCCTGCAGCTTGACCCAGTTATCCAGCGCGCCCACGAAGTTTCCCAGGTGGAGCTTGCCGGTGGAGCGCATGCCGCTCAGGACCCGCGGTTTTTGGGGGGTGCGGTGGGGCATCAGATTCCCGAGAGAAGATAACCGAAGAACTTGACGAAGGGATACTCAAAAGCGCGGATCAGGGGCCCGCCGGCAAAAAATAGCAGCAGGATGCCGACATACCCGATCATGTCGTACACGCGCCTGCCCGCCTCGGGCAGCATGTGTCGGACGACGTGGCTGCCGTCCAGAGGCGGAATGGGAATCAGGTTGAACGCCGCCAGCAGGATGTTGACCTGCAGAAACGCCCAGCACAGCAACGCGATCGGCTGCCCGATCGAGGTCGGCCCCTGGCCCGGCACTCGCGACACCACGAACAATCCCACCACCGCAAGGATTCCCAGCAGGATGTTGCTGGCCGGGCCGGCCACCGAAACGAGAATGTCGTCGCGTACGGGGTGGCGCAGGTTGTGCGGGTCCACCGGCGTCGGTTTGGCCCAGCCGATGAAGCCGATTCCAGAAAGCATCCCCAGCAGTGGCACCAGCACCGTGCCGATGGGGTCCACGTGCTTGATCGGGTTCAGCGAGATTCGTCCCAGCATGCGCGCGGTCGGATCGCCGCACCGGTTGGCCGTCCAGGCGTGCGCCGATTCGTGCACGCAGATTGCGAACACAAACGCAATGATCTGATACAGGATTTCTAGGTGCGAACGATTCATGCGGATACTGCGTTGATGGTAACACGCTGGAAGAATCTTCAGTCGTCGAAGAGTCTTCAGTCGACAGTCTTCAGTCGTCAGTCCTCAGTCGTCAGTCCTCAGTCGTCAGTCGTCAGTCTTCAGTCGTCAGTCTTCAGTCGTCAGTCTTCAGTCGTCAGTCGTCAGGGCATAAAGCCTGGAGCCTGACGACTGAAGACTGAAGACTACGTTCCCGACTTCCTCTCCGCTCCCTGCAATTCCGCCGGCGCAATCGTCTTCACCTTCACCGTCTTGGCCGGAATGCCCACCACGATGTGGTAAGGCTCCACGGTCTTCGGTACCACCGCCATCGAGCCCACCATGCCGTGCTCGCCGATTATCACTCCGCTCAGCACGGTCGCGTGATAGGTGATGCGCGCCTTGGGGCCGATCTCGGTGGTGACGTTGCTCACCAGCATGGCGTCATTGAGGTCGTGCGAGTGGGAATAAATGTTGGCGTAATCGGACACCGACGAGCCCTCGTGAATGATGATTTCTCCCCGGTCGTCCAGCAGCACGTACTTGTGGATGACGCAGTTGTCCTCGATGGTCAGGTTGTACCCGAACGAGATCTCCACCCCGTGGAAAATCTTGACGTTCTTGCCCAGGTGCTTGAGCACATGCGAGGCAATCATGTACCGCATGCGGAAGCCGAGCCAGTGGTTCAGCCCCAGCGGCGAGCGGTCGAACATCATCCACAACCAGATCAGCGGCTTGCGCTCGTTATATTTGGCGGCGTCCAGGTCGCCGTAGTATTCGGGCTCGAGCGTGGCATTCCGGGGGTCAAAGGAGTGCAATTGCGCCAACTGCACAGGCGAGTGCTTCTCCGGATCCGGCGCTTCATACTGCCGCCCGGTGTAAATCTCGTGCAGCGTGTCGCGCACGATCACGCTGCGGCGCTCAACGTCGCGGTCGGCGAATTCACGGTGCAGGTGCTCGATCCAGCCGAGGTACGCTTTCTCGGCGTCGGGCGCAGGCATCAGGTTGCGGTACTCGAAACGCTGCATAGCGATTGGATGTCCTTAGCGCATGAAAGCCGCAGGCTAATCCAGAGAGTGTAAACGCGACCGGCCTCCGAGGGCTACTTTTGCGTGAGGATGAGCTGGTGATCGCCGATGGTGGCGGTATCGATCCGCTCCGGCAGCGCGAATACGCTGTCCATGCCGACCTCGGGATGCTTGGGACGGATGTAGCGGTCGAGGAAGTACTGCAACGCCATGCGCGGGACGTTCACGCCGTCAATGTCAATGGAATCAATGTGCACGCGTCCCTGGCGTCCGCTGCCCGAAGCATGCGCCACCGCGTGCACGTCGTGCATGCCGCTGAACAGCGACAGCAGGGGATTCGACGATCTCGAATGAGCTGTGATGGCGTCGAAATCCACCCGCGCCGTGGTGTTGGCCACGCCGTTTTGCCCGGTGAAGCGCACCGCGCGTACGCCGGTGGGAAGCTGCACGCGGCCGGACGCCAGATAGGCATTGATCTCGCGCTCGGTGAGCACAGTCGGGCGCTGGTCGGGCGGATTGCGGCGCGCATTCTCCTCGATGTGCCGGAACTTGGCCTCGGCGCTGGCGGCCGCGGCGTTGTACATCGCCTGCGTCGACGATGCCGGCGGTCGTTGTTGCGCATTCGCGAAGGTGATCAGCAACACAGCGATGGTGCCCCACATCTGCCCGGTTTTGGCAGATGTGGGCAGCGCGATATCTGCGATTCTCATGGCTTGATCGCGGCCGCCTGCGTGGTCGGCAGCGCGGCGGGCGTTACCTGCGGGTTTTCGACGGTGCCGGTGATGTCAAAGCCTTCCGTCTTGCCGCGCATCAGCCTGAGGCCGAGTTGCCGGTCGAAAGAAGCGGTTCCGCTCACTACATAGATGCCGCCGGGAGTCTCCATTTTGCTTGGCTTAAACGTGAGTTGGCCGGCGGCAACGGCCAGTTCGCCATGAAACTGGCGGACTTGCAGCGGCGCCGGCAAGCCATTCAGTGCGACATGCGCCAGGGTGCCGTCGCGCCAATCGAACAGCAGGGAGCCGCTGGCCGAAACGCGAAGCTGCGCCGCGTCCCACCCCGAGGCGGTAATCCTGTAGGTCGCATTGGCCTTGCCGGTCGCCCAGGCGTCGCGCATGAGCGCCGCGACGGCTGCCATGGATGCCTGCTGCAGCGAGCCATTGATGGTGTACGCCGGCTCCGCGCCGGTGAAGTCGCCGCGGAACTCGCCCGTGGCCGAACCGCCAAGCACCTCGGCCCGCAGGTGGGTGACGGTCAGCACGCCGGCCTCGAGCCGGACGTTGCCGCTGGCGCGCTTTGCCGCCAGGCTCTTCACCTCCAGGCGCGCTGCCGAGACGGTGCCGGCGGCGCTCAGTTTCGGGAGCATGGATGGCTGCGGGCTCGCCCTCAGGATGTCGTACCACGGCCGCTTGAGCGCGCGCGGATTCATCACGGAATTCAGCTCGTCGGTGGACAACCGGTCGGCGCGCAACTGGAACGCGATGGGACAGGGATTCGCCGGACAATCTTTCGGCATCTGCATCGATCCGGTGAAGCTCAGGTGCGTGCCGGAGAAGCTGGCCGCCAGGTCGTAAACCGCGGCCACGTCGGGCGCGAGATGCAGCGCCGCAGTCGTAATCTGCAATGGCGCTGCGATGCCGGGAATCTTCGCCGTCACCGAATGCAAGTGCAGGTCGCCGGTCACCACCGGCGCAGCGAATCCCGTCCAGTTGCCGGCGACGTGGAGATCGGTCGTGGCCAGGCCGGTAATGGCCGCTTGCGGCGCGCGTACCCCGAAGGCATGCGCCAGTTCCAGCACGCGGTTGATGCGCGTGTCGCCCTGCAGATCGATGCTGTAGGCATCGTGGCTCATCCATGCCTGCACCTTGGCCGGCGAGGCGCCGCCCAGATCCAGCGGAAACTGGCTGACGCGGAGCATGGGAATTTGCGGCAGACTTGGCGCACTGTGCCTGCCGTGCGGCGGTGGCGGAACGCCCAGCACCAACTCAACCCGGCCCAGCTCCAACGGCGCGCTCATCAACTTTGAGCTCAGGCGCACGCCCGAGGTCGTACCGCTTCCCGTCCAGGCATTCGGCTGCAGATCAAACACGGTGTTCACCGAACCGCTGGCCTGCAAGTCGTCGGGCAGGTCTTTCTTCATGCGCCGGGACAGGGCGAGCACGCTCGCGGCCGGCAGGTCCTTGGCGGTCACCGACAACGCATACCCCCGCACCGGCAGAATGCCATCCACCGTACCGCGCACCACCACCGCCCCGCCACCGACCGGCGCCTGACAGACGACGCCGGTGAATCGCTGCGTGCTGGTGCTGAATGCTCCGGTGCAGTGCGCCGCCAGCCGCAGCGAGCCGCTGGTCGCGATGTCATAACGGCGAAAATCATCCACCGCGGCGTCGCCGGCGATGTTCAACGCGGCCGGCGTGCCGCGCAGCGTGGCCGACACTTTCACGCTTCCGCGCCAGCCGCGGTCACGGCCATAGAGCAGCGTCGTGAGCTGGCCCAGTTGCGCGCCATCGAGCGCCACCCGCAGGTCGAGCGGCGTATCGGCCAAGGTCGAGCCACGCTGGATGCTTCCGGAAATCCTGACGCTGCCGGTATCGCCGAGGTTGGCGTCGGTCCGCATGGGACGCGCCGTCAAGCGAAGCTGCCACAGGTTCTCCGAGGGCAGCGAGAGCGCGAAATTCGCCTCGCTGAGCGCGTACACCGTTTTTTCCTGCCCGATTTTCAGGTTAATCCGCCCGCCCTTGGCTTCCAGGTAGGGAAATCGCGGTCGCGCCTCCGGGCTGCGCAGGGGAGTGGGCGCGGTCGGAATCTGGCGCGCGCGTTCCAGCAGCGGCTCCAGGTTCCAGTGGCCATTGGGCGCGCGCACCAGGTTCAGGCTTGGATACGACAGGCTGAGGCTGGCGATCTCCAGCCGCCCGCGCCATAACGAGGTCAGGCGCAGCGCGGCTGTGACCTCGTCGGCGTGCAGCAGCGGTTCCGCGCTGAATGCCGGATCATCTTGCACCACCAGCTTCTCGATATCGAGCCCCGGGCGCGGGAACAGCCGCAGGTGCACCGCGCCGACGCTCACGCTCCGTCCCAGGGCGCTGCCAAGCGCGTCGGCGACACGAAAACGAAAGCGGCTGAAGTTGATCAGCGGCGGCAGGAATGTGCCGAGAATCAGGACCAGCGTCAGGCCCAGGATGGTTCGCCGGTTGAGGTAGCGCGACATTCAGCGCACCAGGTGCAGCATGCGCCGCCAGCGGGTTTCGGTGAAGAAGTGAATGACAACCTTGCCCATGAAGGCCAGCCGGTCGCCGATGCTGGTTTTCAGGTACTGTCCGGGCGGAGTCTCGAACGACCAGTAAATGAACATCGGGCGCCCGACGATGTTTGCCCGCGGGATAAACCCCCAGTAGCGGCCGTCGTAGCTGACGTCACGATTGTCGCCCATCGCGAAGTAGCTGTTCGGCGGCACCACCAACTCGCCCTTCTCGAGGTAGTTGTTCATCGTGAGGTGCCACTCGGGCGTAACGCTGTTGCCATCTCCGGGAGGGATCGCCGGGAAGTTGTCGCGATACGCGTTGTAACTCCCGTTGTGCAAAACGTAAGGCTCGTTCAGCTTCTCGCCGTTGCGGTAGACCGCGCCGTCCTTCAGATGAATGCGGTCGCCCGGTTGGCCGATAATGCGCTTCACCACGTACAGGCCGGGCTCGGCGGGCGAGAGAAAGACGACGATGTCCTGGTCCTTGACCTGGTGATACGGGATGAGCGGCATCCAGCGCGTTTTCGGGCCCATGGTGTCGCGGTCCACGAAAACGTGATCGCCGATCAGCAGCGTGTTTTCCATCGAGCTGGAGGGAATCTCGAACGCCTGCAGGCAGAAGGTGATGATAAACAGCCCGACGGCCAGCACCAGCGCCATGGACTGGACGAATTCCGCCTTGGTCTCGCCCTTTTTCTCCTGCACCGGCGGTTCTTCGATTTCGACGGCAGCTCTTGCGTGCTTTGCCACGTGCCTCCGACCAGGTTCAGCTTCGTGCCCCGCATCGGCCCGCTGGCGGATGCGAGTTTTTCGTTTCAGCGCACCACGCGAAAGGCGCGGTCCCAGCGCGTCTCCTGCATCAGATGCGTGATCATGTATGCCAGGCGACTGAGTTTACCATCCTCGGCGCGCGGCCCTACAGACGGCTCCGGATTCCGGAACGACCAGTAGATGAGCAGCGGGCGGCCGATGATGTTCTGGCGCGGCACCAATCCCCAATAGCGGCTGTCGAGGCTCTCATCGCGGTTATCGCCGAGCACGAAGTACTGGTCGGGCGGGACCACCAGCTCGCCGCCGTGGACCAGCGCGCGCAACTTCAGCCACCAGCGCGCCTCTACGTTCGCCGAGAGGTAGTTCAGATCGGGGAAATCGTCGCGATAGTAATCGCGCACCGGCGAGCGGAACACGGCATACTTCTCCGCCACCGCTTGGCCGTTGACCCAGACCTGCTTGTTGACCATGCGGACGTGGTCGCCGGGCAGGGCAATGACCCGCTTCACGAAGTGCTGCGACGGGTGCACGGGGTAGCGGAAGACGATGATCTCTCCGCGCCGGATATCGGAGTAGGGCAGCAGTTTGGCCCAGCCGCCGGGCCTGGCGTAGTGCACTTTGTCCACCAGCAGGTAGTCGCCGATGAGCAGCGTGTCCTCCATCGACTCAGAGGGAATCTGGAACGCCTGCACGATGAATGTGATGACGAAGATCGCGATCACGATCGTGCCGGCCAGGGACTGCGCCGACGACAGCCACCCGCCGCGCAGATGCGGCGCGCGCTGCTGCCGGGCAGAGCTTTCTGCCGGCACGGACGCGGCTGAATCCGGCGCCGCTGCCGCCGGGCTCAATGGCTCCGAGTGCGCGATTTCGGGTTGGGGCTGTCCAGATTCCGTAAGTACTCCAGTGCCTTCCTGGCCGCGACTTGTTCGGCCTGTTTCTTGGTCTGACCCTCACCGCGGGCGGTGTATTCCGGCTCGGAGTCGTTCCCCTGGGTGCGGACACGTGCTTCCACCGTGAACGTCTTCTGATGTTCCGGCCCGCGCTCCTTCACCAGCACGTAGGCGGGTTGGGTCCAGCCCAGCGAATGTGCCGTCTCCTGCAGCGCCGACTTGAAATCGGTAACCGGCAGAACGTCGCCATCGCCGCTGCCCTCCGTCATCCGCCGCAGTTCCGGGTCCAGCACCTTGTCCAGGATGAGGGCGCGGGTTTTCTCCAAGCCGGCGTCCAGGTACAGAGCCGCCACCAGCGCCTCCAGCGCATCCACCAGCAGCGCAGTCTTGGTGCGCCCGCCGCTTTTTTCCTCCCCGCGTCCGAGCCGGAGATAGCGGCCGATTTGCAGCAGCTTCGCCGGGCGCACCAGGTGCTTCTCGCTCACCAGGTAGGCGCGCAGCTTCGAGAGTTCGCCTTCGCTGAACTCGGGGAAACGCTGGAACAGCTCCTGGCTGGTGACGAATCCGAGTACGGCGTCCCCCAAAAACTCAAGCTGCTCATTATCCGGTACGAAATTCGGTTCGCCGCCGTTCCTGGACTCCGCCTCGCGGGCGTGCGAACTGTGGGTCAGCGCCTGCTGCAAAAGTTCCGGACGCGAAAAATGGTGGCCCAGAACTTCTTCCAGTGCGCTGATGTCTCGCGCTTTCATCATTCCGTTATTGGTCCACGGTTCCCGGAGCTTAGTGATAGCGATTCCCGGACAATACCAGGAACCGACAACCGGGAACCGAAAACCGTAAACCTCCTACTGCGGCGGTTTGGAAACCGGCGGCGTTGTAGGCACCGGCGAATTCGGTGCGGGAGAAGCTGCCGGCGCCGCACTGCCGCCCGCGTTCACCAGTTTCTGCAGCCGGTCCCGCTCCATCTTGGCCAGGCTGTTGGCTTGCGGCGAATCGGCCGAATACTGCACGGCTTTGTTGGCGGCATCGAGCGCCTGCGCGAACTTCCCCTGGTGGTCGAGAGCGATGGAAAGGCGCAGCCACGTCACCGGGTCGGGCTGCGGATTTAGCTCCGCCGATTTCCGGAAGTTCATTTCCGCCGTGGAGTCGTCCTTCTTCAGCATGGCCACCGTGCCCAGCGCGTCATAGGCCATGGAGCGCAGCGAATTTTTTGCGACCTGCACGCGCTCCGCCGGCAAATTGGCCGGGATGAGCATATCGGTATCAACCGTCTGCAGCGCCTTGGTGGCGTTGGCCGACGCCTGGTTCAAGCGCTCGTCCCGGTCCAGGTCGGTTTCCCGCGTGCTCTGGGCAGTGATCACGGCGGCCATGACCAGCGCCTCCGGACTATCCGGATCGAGAGCAAGCACTTTCTTGCTCATGGCGATGGTCTTTTCCCCGTTGTTGGCGCCCTGGTAGTCGAACATCACCTTGCGATAGAGCAGCAGCCTTAAATCGCTGTCCGGGTACTGGGTGGCGAAGGCGTCAGCGGCGGCTTCACCCTCCGCCGTGGTCGTCTTGGTGGCGGCTTCCTGGTAGGCCTTGAATTCTTCCTGCGTCTTGGCCGACGGCATGGGACGGCGGTCCGTTGGCGCCGGCGGCGGAGCAGCGGGCGCGGCCTGCTTCGCCCCCGGATTTAAGGTTGGCGCAGGTTGCCCCTGCTGCGCTGCGGCAGTGGCGATCGCCGCAGCCATGATGACCATCAGAATGAACAAGCGCTTCATCGGTTCTTTCTCCTAATCGGGCGCGCGGGAAATCGCCTCCGCCACCCGTGATCTTATGGACGTTGCGGCTCGTACGGCTGTTGCAGACCGCGCTCCGCCGCCGCCCGCGTGTCCGCCGGAATGCCGGCCACGGCCAGCGCCGCCTTGTAGTGCTCCAGCGCCGCCGGGCGGTTTTCCTGGATGTCGGAAATCCGCCCCAAATAAATGTGCGCCCAGGCACGCAGGCGCGGGTCGCGCGCCACCTGTACCGTGCGCTCGAAGTAATCGCGCGCGCCGGGCATGTCTTTGTTGAAGCTGGCCGCCCGCGCCAGGATAAACAGTGCGCGCCCGGGGTCCTCCGTCTTCTGATCGAGCGCCTGCTCCGCCAGCTTGTGTGCGCTGTCGTAATCGCCGGCATCCAGCCGCTGCTCGGCCAGTTCCAGCAACCCGAACTTGGGACTCGATACCGGCAGCACGTCCGGCGCCGCCGCCGGGGCAAACCGGACATTCTCGGCGCGCTTGGTCTCGCGGCCCACGTCCAGGTAGTACAGCCAGTCCGGCAGCGCGTCGCGCAGGCCGGTAGGCTCGGTTTCGAACTTCACCAATTGCTCGTAGAAATAGCGGGTCAGGACGTAGCCTTCCGACATCGCCTTGTCGGCTTCGGCCTGCCGCACCGGTTCGGCGTTGCGCCCGCCGGCCGCCAGGCGCGCTTCCACCGCCCGGATCAGCGATTCGGTCAGCAGCAGCGACACGTCTTTCTTGTGCACTTCGTCCAGCGGCGCGTTCTGCACCGTCTTGAGAATTGGCACCACGCGCACCATCGCGTTGGCGCGCTTCAGCAGCAGCGGGTCGAGGATGAAGTGCAGATAGGTGTGGCGGATCTGGTCCATGCGCAGGCTGGCGCCCGCCGGAGCGGCCACCATGAAGTAGTCCGAGCCGTAATTGCGCGCGTTCACCTGGCCGGCCGCCGCCATCGGTTCCAGGTACACGGTGAAGCCGCGTCCCACGTACCCGCTGAGCGGCAGGCGCAAATATACGTCGGTGGTGAGGATCATCTTCGAAACCGGTTCGTGGAAGCGCCCGATAAGCTCCTCGTACTGGTAGCGATGCTCCTGCCAGATGCGATGAAGATTGGCGGTTTCCGCGAAGCGCGCCAGCAACGGCACGAACCCCAGGACGTAACTGGCGTCCGGCGGGAGATCGGCCTCCTTCACCTTCAAGGTGAATGTCGGAGGCGCGCCGAGGAACAGCGCCAGCGAGACGTACTGCGCCAGGTCGCGCGCCGAGTCCGCCTGCTGGTGATCGCGATAAAACGCGCACATCTCCGAGCTGGCCGCCTGCGCTTCCTTCGACGCGCCCACCGCCTGCGCGATTTCGCCGCTGACCTGCGTGCGGAACGCATCCGTGGACCCGGCGTCGTAGCCGCAATTGCGCATCGCGGCCACCACGCTGAAGATGGTCTCGCTGGAGTCCAGGCTGATCTTGGACGTGGTCTGAGCCGCGGCGGGAAGCGCGAGCAGGCACAGGGCCGCAAGCACCAGTTGACGGGAAAATCGCGTTAACACATAGCTCCTGAAGCTCTCCGGGGTCCCAAGGCGCACCAACGCCGCGCCTCGAGCTGGCCTAGGGCGGGGGCTGAATCCTAAGTTTACGGGCTACGCGCCGGACGGGTCAAACG
This sequence comes from Terriglobia bacterium, assembly GCA_020072845.1. NCBI lineage: Bacteria > Pseudomonadati > Acidobacteriota > Terriglobia > Terriglobia bacterium. The sequence goes on along the minus strand of JAIQGF010000010.1, from coordinate 76,818 downwards.
CAAGCGGGAGATAGCGATTGCAACGGGAACATTCACCCCCTGCACAAGTTTGTGTGCAATGAGCTGCGCTACTGACCGTGCACACAGTACGAAGGTGTGCCAAGGCGCCGGACGAGGTAAACCGTCCCAGTTTGCACTCCTTGCGGACCGTCATTGTCGTAATTGTCGATCTTCCGCGCGTGGAAATTCGGATCATCGCGAATTCGAAAATCGAACCAACGGATCCCCGGGTCGTGAAAAACGACGAAGGAGTCCCACGAGCACAGCGCGGAGCGGTAGTCGAGGATGCGGTCGGGCCAGTAGCCAAACGAGCGCCAGTTTCGCAGGAGATTGTCCATTACGACCGAACCGATCCATGTGTCTGGCAGGGCGGCAGCGTCGCTGTCGAGCAAGAAACGCAGGCGGTCGCGGTCCGCGCGTTCGTATTCGACTAGCGGCATGAATTCTTGCGGGTGCTCGACCACGATGGGTACACTGGGCGGAAGCGCGGCATGAATCGCCGCCGGCAAATGCCTGGGCGACGCTCGCGCCATGATGACGGGCCCCAGCAGCAGCCCACTGATGACTGCGATGCATACGGCAGTACTCACCCCCGCCAGCCAAGAGCGGTCTGTCTGCGCACGCGGGAATTCATCTAGACCCGCCAGCGTCACCACCTCGGCCAACGCCACGCACAGAGCGAAGGCGCATGGGAGCACGTAGCGAGGCTGCAGCAGCGGAACCATCCAATAGGAAATGCCGGTAAGTCCGATCGGAACCAAGGCGAGAGCGGCGGTGAGGAACAGGATGTCAGCGCGCGGCTCGGATGGGTTCGCCCGCGGGATGCGCTGGGTGACGGACCAGGTCGCAACCGCCGCCAGGAGCACGATGATGTAGGGCAGCACCGGCAGAAGTTGCAGACCAAAGGCGTAGGCACCGAGAAGGTCGGATACCTGCGGCTTCGTCATCCAGCCATGTGGTCTGCCGGTGGCAATGATGCGGACCACTGGCCCAACCCACAGCGCGAGCGGCAACCACGACAGCACTACCGCCGCGTAAAGCTGCGGACGCAAGTTGCGTCGCCGGACGTCCGACAAGAAATACGCGAGCAGGATGACCGCACTGTACATGACGCCGAAGAGATGCGATTCGGCCAGGCACAGATGTGCCGCCGCAATCGCCGCCAGCATCCGCCAGGAAGGCGCCGGCATCCGAATCGAGAAAGCGAAGAGCAGCACCGCTACGGAGAAGGCCAGGAACATCAGGCCGTAGAAGCGGGCTTCGATGACCTGGTTGGCAATGACGGTTGAGCCGCAGATGACAAATGCCATAGCGAATGCTGAGGCCAGTGTTCCGTAGAAGCGACGAAGCGCGAACCAGAGGCAAGGCACGCTGGCGAAAAACGAGACCGCACTAAACCACCTCAGAGAGATGGCCGAGGCGCTGAACACCGCCGCCCAGGCGTGCGCAGCGGCGTAATACAGCGGCAAGCCTCCATCCGCCGCTCCGGCAAGCGCTTGCATCATGTGCCGGAAAGAGGGATCGGAAACCACGACCACGCTGAAGACTTCGTCGGTCCACAGCGGCTTCTTCGGCATCCTGATGATGGCGACCATGGCCATGCTCAGTACTGCGGCGGCTAGCAGCGCGACGTCCCAAGCCGTCCAGCCACTCACAGCCGACTCGGCCCGGCGGGGGCGCTCCTTGGAGGCAATGGGCGCAGAGTTCAGGCAGTTCAGTCTCTGCAATTCGGTCGGCGAATGTGGAGCGCTCATGCAACTTCCTTCTTGTAATCTCCGCGGCTCAGATGCTTCTCCAACCATAGATATAGACAGATGAACAGATAGCGGCTGCCCATCTCTTGAATTTTCAGCTTGGCTTCGCCGGTACGCCGGTTGCGCCAGGTAATCGGCAACACCGTCCAGGAGTAACCGCGAATGATGGCTTTCAACGGGATTTCCACTGTAAGGTTGAAGTGCGCCGAAAGCATCGGCTGGCAACCTTCGATGACCGTGCGCCGGTAAGCCTTGAACGCGTTGGTGGTGTCGTTCAGCGAAATGCCGAACAACAGACGGATGAACAGATTGGCCACGCGATTTAAACGTAGCTTTAGCCACGGATAGTCGATGACGCCGCCGCCTTTCATAAAGCGCGAACCGAACACCGCATCCCAACCCTCGTTGAGCGCATTCCAATAGCGCACCACATCTCGGCAATCGTCCGATTCATCCGCCATCATGATCACCACAGCATCGCCGCTCATCCTCTGCAGGCCGTAAGCGATGGCGCGGCCAAACCCGTGCGGCGGTCCGTTCTTGACCAAACGCGCTTCCGGAATGCGCTCGCCGAGCGCGGTAACAATGGCCTCCGTCCTGTCCGTGCTCCCGTCATCCACCACGACGATCTCGTGCGCGATGTGATTCAGCCGCAGCTCCAAATGCAGATGCTCGACGGTGGACGCGATACAGCCCTCTTCATCGCGAGCTGGTATAACCACCGACAACAGTTTTAGATCGGAATTCGCCGGGGAGGGAGGGCTCATGCTCCGCACCATGTGAGCCAATCGGGATTCGCCGCAGCGTGGTCTGCGATCTCGTCGAGGATCTGATGCAGGCTGATGTGGGGCTTCCAGGCGGTTGTCGTCAGCGCTTTATTGGAATCCAGAATTAGCCAGGGAACGTCGTAGGGACGCTCCGAGCCGTCAGCGATCGGTTGATGCGGGCCAAAACGCTGGTCGCACCACGCCGTCAGTTGGGCCAGGGAAATGGAATTCGCGGGGCCGCCGGACACGTTGAGGAGCTGGCCAGGTCCGCCGCTGCGCAACTGAAAATCCACTATGCGGGCCAAGTCGCGCGGATGCAATGCGTCCCGGACCTGCAATCCGTGACCGCCAAAGCCCAAGTACTTTAACGAGCGCCGCGTAGAGTGCGCGTGCAGCCAATAGGAGAAGATGCCCTGCTCGGCGGTGCCAAACTGCCCGGCTCCTGCCAGCACCCCAGAGCGGTTGATCCAGACCGGCACCTGAAATCCGGCGGCGTACTCCTGTGCCAGACGTTCTGAAGCCAGCTTGGTCGCGCCGTAAAGAGAAATCGGTGCCTCCGTGCTAAAGCCTTCTCCGACGCCGGCCAAACTGACCGCGGCCGGCCAAGTCTGCCCTGGGTCGAGAGTATAGGCCGAAGACTCCGCGCGCAACGGCAACTGCGTCAAGGCCGGAATCGAATAGACGCGGCTGGTGCTCAAGAGAATCAGTCCGGCACGCGAGGCACGGCAATATTCCAGCAAATTGATTGTGCCCAGCAAGTTGTGTTCCAGCAATTGGCGGCTGCTGGTTTTCCCGTCGCGACCGGCCAGCACGCTCGGTTGCGCCGCGGCGTCGACGACCCAATCGGCAACGGGAAGCGTCTCCAAGTCGCTTGCCATACGGATGTCGCCATGGAACAGTTGCACGCCAAGGCGCTTCAGGGAAACCCGATTCGTCTCGCTACCCGATCGCGCCAGGTTATCGAGTCCCACTATGGAGATACCTTCGTGCGATTCCATCAGATAGCGTGCGAGGTGACTGCCGGCGAAACCGCACACGCCCGAAATGAGGACTTTCATTTTTCTTGTGGGGCCGCCAGACTGATGGCCGCCTTTCCGAAAATCCAGATCAAACTGCGCGCCGAGTCCGCCTGCTGGTGATCGCGATAAAACCTGCACATCTCCCGGCTGGCCGCCTGCGCTTCCCGCGACGCGCCCACCGCCTGCGCGATTTCGCCGCTGACCTGTGTGCGGAACGGATCGGTGGACCCGGCGTCGTAGCCGCAGTTGCGCATCGCGGCCACCACGCTGAAGATGGCCTCGCTGGAGTCCAGGCTGATCTTGGACGTGGTCTGCGCCGCGGCGGGAAGCGCCAGCAGGCACAGGGCCGACAGCGCCAGTTGACGGGAAAATCGCGTTAACACATAGCTCCTGAAGCTCTCCGGGGTCCCAAGGCGCACCGACGCCGCGCCTCGAGCTGGCCTAGGGCGGGGCTGAATTCTAAGTGTACGGGCTGCGCAGCGGGCGGGTCAAACTCAAGCGGGGGATAGCTATACGAACGGGGAAACCGCTATTCCTGCACTGGTTTGTGTGCAAAGGCTTATGTGCAATTTACTGGCGATTTCAGATCAAACATCAACTCGCGTTTGGCAGTGGAAAAACTTCGCTGTGTGGCACGTCGTCGTCCCAGTAGTGGAATCGTCGCAGCAGCGTATCGACGCCTCGAAAATTTGGCGTTGATTGCCAGACACCGAGGCCGAGTCCCTTTAGAGTCGACAGTTGCGTTATTTTGATCTGAAGCTTCAACTGTTCAGCTGTGAATTCTTCTAATGGGACCTCCGCGTCTCCTTCTTCTTCTGGTCTTGATCTGTATTTCAGAACTGTAGCTTGGTCACCGCGGTCAAAGGCCTCTCGCAAACTTGGGTCCTTATTCAGCACATAGTTAAACTTTGCGCATTCGATAGCCGAGAGGATATGCCAATCCTTCCAACCCTCACCCCTCAAAGTCGCAACGGTGCGACGAAAACTTTCATCCGTTATCAGACGAGCTACTGTCTTTCGTGTCAGCGGGGCCAGGCGGTCGTATCGGTTTCGAACTAATTTCAGCGATTCAGCTCTGTTGTATTCACTATGCGTTCCTTGCGGTCCGTCGAGCCCTTCCCATGTTCGTATGACGTAGTCAGGCATGCGGACGAAGCTTGAGCCACCAACTGCGTAGATCTGTGAATATGACTCGCGGTCGTAGAACTCGTCGAACAGTGATTCGCTCGGACGGTACACACTCAGCCGTGCCATCAGGCCCCTTTTCAGCTGCTGCGTGTACAGCGTCAAGAACCTTTTCTCGGGTAGCGCCGAAACAGTTTTCAGCAGAACTGATGCGACTGCCGAGGCAATGCCTGGCAGCTGGCCCTTTGTGTCTTTGGCGCCTCTTGGCAGACGCACGACCCGACGAACCTGCTCGTTATCTGCAATTTCTTTAATCTCGAGCGGCTTATCATGCACCTGGACCACAACGAAGACTTCGCCGGGAATGATGGATAGCTCCGTTCTGGCGAATTCCGCGAGCAATATTTGTAGGTATGCGGCAAGTGCCTGAGCCTGTCGGTCGGTGTCGTAGGCGGTCTGCCATTCGAAATGCCAATTGATGCCCATCTGTCGCCATGCTGCTTTACGCCTTCCTCCAACGTCCGAAAAAGGGGGCGCAATTCCTTGTGACGTGGCCTTGGCCGCCAATGCCTGTGCATCTCCTATGTCCGAGAAAAAACCATTGAGCTTGTCTCGTGAATCGTCGTAAATTTCACGCTGGTCCAGCGACGGCAGAACTGTTTCCACTAGGACTTTCTGTAGTCGGTCGAACACCAGACTCGCACCACGCGCCAGCAGCAACCCGTAGAAGTCAATGCGAGCCCATTCGTGCTGCCTTCGCTCTTCGCTCCCTCCCATCGAGTATTCGGAGGTGATTAGCATGAACAACCGAGCGGTGAGGTAAAACAGTAGGGACCCTCCCGATGCGTGGTCGGCAGACGCAGCCTCGGCACACCCAATGTATGCAAACTGCCGCAACTTTTCGTCAGGCAGTTTCAAGGCAGCGAAAACGGCCGCCAGACTGTAGTACTTCGCAGCAAAGAACAGACTCATTTCCGCGTACACGCTGGACAGTTTCAGGCAGACCGCAATAGCTTCGAAAGCAGTTTCCGCGGTGAACGAAGTGTGAGCCCTATGGAGTTCGTCCAAAGCTCGAATGTATTGTTTATCTTTGACGTAGGCCATGGCACGATTGCGGTGGTGTTCCGCAAGTTTGTGCTGACCAGAACGCTTCACGGATAGTTCGTCAACGTCACGCACCAGCTGCGATACACCGCTAATGCCATGCAGCTGTACGATCAATTCATTGATCAGATTTGCAAGGCGATGAACCGGAAAGAGTGGAGAATCTGGAATTCGTTTTACAAGCGTTCGCCACCTCGCCACGGCCGACTCAACACTTCTTTCGAATTCAGTTCTCTTATCGTTTGTTGTCGTCATCCATCTACTGAAAGACAGGTACCCCTGAACGAATAAATAGGCACACTCCCTGCCTGCCGATGTGCTCTGCGCTAGCAGTATCTTCGTTCGATTCGTCAGGGCTTCGTGCCATGTCTTCAACTCACTAATTGGAAGATCTAGCACCTCTCGCATCACAGCTCCAAGCGCATACCCTACCAAGACAGCGCCGTCTTCTACATCGGCAGGATCGTCAAGCGTGTCTATGTCCCTGAAGTAATCGCGCAGAGACTGCTCGAGACCGGTAGTTGTTTCTAAGCCTCGCAATGAGGCGACAAACTCCTCATAAATTGCTTGTCGGCTGATACGCGGAAATGCATGTTTTCTGAATTGTCGAATGTGGCCCAACAATCTGTCGAGGTCACTGTGATGCTCGGGATGCCAAGTCGCGAATCGAATGGCATCCTTCAGTTCGAAGAAGTCTGCCGTTGTGAGGCGATGCGGGTCGTAGCTTTTCGCAATGACTGCCTGGAACCAGGTGGGGGGTGGCGACTCAGGAAGAAGAACAAATTCGCTCGGCAAGCTGAGGTATCGCTGAGCGATCCAGGCAGTTTCGCGATCAGCCAACATTTCTGCGATTGCCGGACCGTCAAAAATCTCCAGGTCAATTCCGTAGTTTTCGAGTGCCTCTTTCTTGAGACGGTGCCTGTCGCTAGTCTTGATGGAGAGGTGATGAAAGAACACCAGACGTGATACAGGTTCTCCCAACACCTTTGCGGCGGCCAGGTCGCTTCTGATTTTCTTCTTGTAATTCTTTTCTAGTGAACAGGCGAAGACCCATTTCTCCACAGTTGCCCGCGAAAAAAACGTAGACTGCTCTGGGCTAGATGCCACTTTATACGTTTCGAAGTCAGCTCCTTGATCACCACCCCCAGCAACAGGGCCAGTGGCCGGGATGATGTTCGGACATACCCTGCGGCGCGTTAAATGCCGGCACAGGTGTTCGAAATCGTGATGGGCGTTCTCAGCACTCAGTTCAGACAGAGCGAATCTGATGAGCTTCGCTGCTTCTTCGGGCGTCACCTTCGGGGACACGGAAGTGATGCGCTCCTGAGTTCGAGCAGCAGCAAAATGCTCATCTACTTTCGTGTCCTCGCTGATGGTTTTTGGAGGCGTGTCAGGCATTTTGAATGTGCCGCAATTCTAACCAGCTAATACCCGGTATGCCGAGCAAAATGACAATCGCGGGTGGCCCGCCCTTTCGCTTCCTGGAGCCCGAGCGCAGTTGAAGGGGCGAGACAGAGCCTGCCCTGAGCGAATCCGAAGGGGTGGGGAAGTTCCCCGCGCCCGCGCCGGCCGCGAGGCGGAAAAAACAGGACGTCCGCGTGCGAGTCGAACCTATTCGGCACCGTTGTGTCTACGCCTGCCGAGTGTGCACCATTTTGTGTGCAGTTAGCGCGCGGTCGAATGCGCGGGCGTGGGCGCGGGAGCGGGGCTGCTAGGCAAGCGCTCCCGAGCACCAAACTACGAGGACCTGCTGATCACAACTCAAGCATCGTGTGATCTGCGCGCCAGTATTTCGGCTTCGGCTTCGAGCCAATCCTCGGCATCGCCGCCGTGCTGTCGCCCGCGTTTTTCCCAAAGCTCATAGGCGCGGACGCGAATTGCCTCGGTAGCATCAGCGGAGAGGATGTTGGCTGGAACTTCCGGCAAAGCGGAAGTTGTCACCGGCAGGTCAGTTGTTTGAACGGGCTGCGGTGACGGTTGCGTGCGTAATGTCGTGCTTGCGGCCATAGGAATCCTCCTGCGCAGCATACGCGTTATCAGAATGGTTCGGTGCTGTGGAAATCGCGGCTGCTGTGTGGAAAACGCGGCGGCAGCGCAGGGGAGTTAGCGCGTTCACGTGATGCGTGCTGGTCTGCTCGATGGCCACCTCTGACGTGCGTTTCCCTGATGGAATTTCAGCAAGGTTTGGAACCGTCCACGGATTGGTGAAACCCGAGCGGGGATAGGAGACAGAGCCGCCCAAAGGCGCACCTCGGAGAGTGGCGTGTGCGGGATTCTGCAAAACCAATGCCTGACACCACTTGCATAGAAAAAGTCGAAGCCGGCTTGACCCGGCAGTAACCCTGCCCGATTACCAATTACGGGTCCATCTGGATACAAATCCGCTGCTGTCGCCGTATGCTACCGCCATGACAGTGCCTGCCAGTTTCGATCCACGAATTGACTCTGGCAGGACGACGGTCGATGGACTGTGAAGTTAGCCGGCGGCGGAATCGCCGCTCCTAAAGGACCATAAACTGTATGAAGCGTACTTGCCGCGTCGTTCTCGTTCTTGCTCTGGCCGCTCTTGTCCTGATTCTGGCGCCCAGTTCGGAATCCGCCACCGCCCCCAAGAAATCCAAGTCCGAGCTTGCCTACTATCAGGACAACCCCTACCAGTACCTGTACGGGAACGTGGTCAATGCCACGCTGTTTCGCCGCGGAGACCAACAGTTCACGAACATTGAAGTCAAGCCGGTGCAGACCTACCCCATGTTTTCCCAGTACGTCACGTTCTGTGACAATCAAGCAGACAAGCTCGACCTCACCACCTCGGAACCCGTGGTGCTGGTCTACAGCCGCATCATGCACCGCCGTGACTGCTACGACCTGTTGCGGGTCGATGTAGTGCAGAAAGCACGTCGGGCAGGCCTAAGCGGTTTACTAGACTACAAATAAAGTGGGATGGCCAGCGTCTGAGCGGCGGCGCGCCGGATGGGCTACTTGCGGACCTCGACGGGGGTTCCGTCCGGAACCAACTCCCAGATCTCCTCAATTTCCGAGTCGGTCACGGCGATGCAACCTTCGGTCCAGTCGGAAAGGCGATGCTTCGACCCGACCCAGGAATATTCAGGGGGCAGTCCATGGATCATGATGTCGCCGCCGGGGCTGACTCCGAGTCGCCGGGCACGTTGAATGTCGGCCGTTTCAGGATACGAGAGGTGCAACGCTAAATGGAACTTGCTGGCGGGGTTTCGGGAGTCGATGCGGTAGAGTCCTTCCGGTGTCCTGCCATCGCCTTGGCGCCGCTTCGGCCCCAGCCCTCCGCGTCCCAGCGCAACGCGATACGACTTGACCACGTGGTCGCCACTCAGGAGCAGCAGCTTATGTTTCGTCTTGACCAGCAGAACGTGGTCAACCTTGGGCTCGACCTTGGGATCAGCGGACGCAACTGTACTCAGCAATACGCACAGCAGCAGCCGGCCGACTCTCCTTCCGGTAACCACGGGCCAGAGTATACAACCGGGAACAAACTTGGCGAGTGTTACCTTTTTGTTTCACTTTAGTTTCTCTTCGGATGTGGATCGACCCTGGGCCAGGACCTGCAACAGGTCGGCGTCGTACCCGTAGATGTCGTCATAGAAATGAATGTCTCCGTCTTCCCCGGCGGAAACGGTGGAATAAACAATCAGCACGGGCAGCGGCTTTGAAAGCTTCACGGTCACATTGTTTTGCCCGCTGTGCATCGCCTGCTGCACTCGTTCCAAAGTCCACCCCGGCTGGTTACGCAACACCCAGGCCGCCAATTCGGCAGGCTTTTCCACGTGCACGCAGCCGTGGCTGACGGCCCGCTGCGGAAGGACGAAATCGAAATCCCTCTCGGGAATATCGTGGAGATACACGTGATAGCGATTCGGGAACACGAACTTGACCATTCCCATGGGGTTATCGGAACCGGGGCGCTGCCGGAGACGCAGCGTTCCCGCACGCAGCTCGTCCAACACTTCCTTTGTGACCTCGCCCTGGGCCACACGCTCCCCCGTGGACGTTTTGAAATCAAAATGGTGCTGTGCCAGGTAGCCGGGATGTTGTGCGACAAACGGGACATAATCCTTTCTCTGAATCGAGAGCGGCACATCCCAATAAGGACGGAAGACCAGGTATTCCATGCTGTCTTCCAGCACCGGCGTACGGCTGCCCTTGAAATCGTCGCCCACGTCCACCTTCATGGTGAGGACGACCCTCCCCTCCTTGTTGAACGCGTAGAGACGCAAGGCCGGGATGTTGACGACAATCGTTGCTTGCGGAGAGTCATTGCGCAGCCGACGGTAACGTTCCAGAGCCAGGCGGATTTGCTCGACGCGGTAACTCAGCGGAATGTTCAACTGCTCGATCGTTTCGGCATCCAGGTATCGGGTTGCGGAAAGGCCATGACGTTCCTGAAAGTGCCCAACGGCCTGCAGTAAAGCAGGATCGAAAGCTTGCGAACTCGCGGCCGCCGCGGAGTAGTCGTCGGGGAGATCGCCGAGCAGGCGCAGCAATTGCGTCAAGCGGATATACCCTGGGTAGGGAGGCCCGGGGTACCCCACGTCGGTCGGCATGGGCAACTTTTCCCCAGTGTCCTCTCTTGCCAGCCGCGTGTATCTCAAAAGCGCCTTGCGCAATTCCTGATAGCCGACAGAAGGTGGATCAATGCCCGCCGGCTCGGAGTTCAAATCGTTTCCCTCTGCCAGGCGCTGCTGCTGCGCACCATCCTGTTGCTGTTTCTCCTGTCGCTGAGCGCGCTCCTGGCGCTGTGCTTCGGACTTAGCCTGCTTGTTGCCCTTCCGCTGTTCGGGCTTGGCTTGCGCTTCGAGCTTGGTCTGCTTTGTGCCCTGCTGATCCGGCTGAGCGCAGGCAGGAGCAATGGTTCCGGCAAGACAAAAGAGAACTGCCGCGCTGATGATTGCGAACCGTTTCATGAGGGCCATCTCACATCTCACCCTGGGCGGTAGCAGAGGCGACTTCTTATCTCCTTTTGATCATTGCAGAGCGCATGGGGTTGCAACGTTTTGCAGAATTAGGATCTAAAACGACTTGGAGAGTTGTAGCGGTGCCGACTTAGAACCCCGTCAATCCCGCATGACCAAACCGCGTCACGAGGGGATCGAGGCAAAACAAAAGCCGTCGGTTTGACCCGACGGCTGAAAGTTGAAAGCTGAGAGCTGCTAGCCCTTCACATTGATCTTCGAGAACGACAGCACCGCGCGTCCGCTGGTCGGCTGCCCGAAGGCCGTCGCCGGACGGAAGGTGGTGAAGATCAGCATGTTTTCCAGTTGCGGCTTGATCTCGTCCGTCTCGCTTTGCGCCGAAAGGATTCGGTAATCCTGCACCCGGCCGTTGGCGTCAATGTAGGCTTCGATGACGATGGAATCGGCCTTGATCCGCTCCATGCCGTTGGAGAACGGCGACTGCGCCAGCACCGGCGGCGTGTACAGCATCGTCGGTACGTCATTGTTGGCCTGGACCGGCAGCGCAAACAGCCCGATCAGCAGCCCGAAGAACACGATCGCGCTGAGCACGCCCGCGGTCGCCGGCACCATGAACGCGTTGAGCGCGTCTTCCAGGCGCACCTGCAGGCCGGCAAAGGAACGCGCACGGGAGCGGGCCGCCTCCTGCGAGAGCGCGACGCGCAGCTTCAGCGCCAGCTCGGGCGGCGCCGGACGCCGTCCCAGCGAGCTCACCGCGCGCTGCGTGTCGGCGAGCAGCGCGGATTCATGGCTGCACGCCGCACACTGCGCAAAATGATTGCCGAGGTCCCGCATCTGGCGGCCGTTCAAAACGCCATCCAGATACGGCGAAAACAGCGACCTGGCCTGCGAGCAATTCATGACGTAACCTCAACCTTCTGACCGGCCTGCGGCCTGAAATCCGACCGTGCCATTTCCGGGCCCAGTTCGCGGAGGTACGGGAACAGGCGTTTCTTGAGCGCTTCGCGCCCGCGCGTGATTCGCGACTTCACCGTGCCCAGGGACGTCTGCATGACTTCCGCAATCTCCTCGTACGAAAGCTCTTCAATCTCGCGCAGGATGATGGCGGTGCGGAAGGGCTCATCGAGCTGCCGCAACTCGCTTTCCACCCGCGCTTTGAGCTGCTGCTGGGCAATGTTCTCCAGCGGCGACTCGCCGCGGTCCACCAGCCTGTTCGCCAGCGCCAATCCACTGCCGCCTTCCGCGCTCTGTTCCGGCTCGATCGACACCTCGCGCGCCTTATGGCGGAACCACCAGCGCTTCCGGTTCGACGCCTCGTGCACCGCAATGCGGTACACCCAGGTTTTCAGGCTGGACCCGCCGTTGAAGCGCTTCATGCCGCGGAACACTTTCAGAAATACTTCCTGGGTGGTGTCGGCGGCATCGGCAGGATCGGAAATAATCCGATAAACCAGGCTGTAGACGGGTTGTTGAAATTGCGCGATCAGCCAGGCATAGGCCTCTTCCGAGCCGGCTTTCAGTTCAGCGACAATGGTCGCTTCTTCTGCCGGAACGCCGAGCGCGCCTGCAAAGTTGCCCAAAGTGGTAGCTCCCGCCATGGCTCTCATGGCGTCACCCCCACATTAGCATCATCTTTCGCCGACAACAACATACCGAGGTACCAGCCTGGCGACCGTACCGTTGTGGCCCTACAGGTACATAGACCCCGCCTGGGACGAATAAGTTCCTGGAATTCGCCCGCCACGGGAACCTGCAGCGGTGAATCCATTGGGGTTGCGAGTCCCGAGCCGCGAGTCGCGAGTTCGGATGCCTTGAGTCTCGATCAGGCGCTACAATCTGCACTGCCGCTCGCGACTCAGGACTCGGGACTGCAACAAACCAAAGTACCTCTTGCCACATCTGAGGTTACGTACAGTTCCAGAGCACATTTATGAGAAATGCCCTTGTTCCCCTGCTTGCGCTTGCAATTTCCCTGGGCGCGGCGGCCCAGCTCAGTGCGCCTCCGCCACGCAGCCCAAGTCGAACGCCGGTCGCGGCTCCGCCAACGAACCTGCAACCGGCCACGATTCCGGACGCGACCGCCAGCCTCGGGCAGTTAACCCAGATCATTGAAAACACGCGCCTGGACCTGGCACGGCTGCGGGTTGACAAGTGGAAGGCCGACGCGGCCAGCAAACGACAGGCGGAGGCCAACGCCGAGTCGGTTCAGCGCAATCTGGCGGCCGCGCTGCCGGCGATCGTGCAACAGGTGCGCGCCAATCCGGGCAGCGTCGGCGCCACTTTCAAGCTTTACCGGAACCTGAACGCGCTGTACGACGTGATGTCGTCGCTGACCGAATCGGCGGGAGCATTCGGCTCAAACGAGGAATACCGGACGCTGGCCAACGACACCTCGAAGCTGGACTCCCTGCGCCGTTCGCTGGCCGACCGGGTTGAGGCCATGGCGGCCTTCCGGGACAACGAAGTGGCGCAGTTGCAGGCGCGGGCGCGCCCGGCCTCTGCCACCGCAGCCGCTGCGCCGCCGAAGAAGATCGTGGTGGACGACAACGAGCCGGTCAAGAAATCCACCAAGAAGCCCGCGGCCAAGAAGAAGACGACGACCGCGAGCGAGCAGAATCCGCCGAAGTGAAGCGTTCTCGGTTCTCGGTTTTCGGTTTGCGGTCAGGCACCCAGTGCTCTTGAATCCAAAGCTGTCCTTGTTACCGACAACCGACAACCGATCACCGACAACCGACCCGGTTTGACTATCGTGCTGACGCTGCGCGAGAATGGTTGCGTCCCGCAGTGGCGGAATTCCTTCCTCGAGTGGGCCTGTGGCGCAGCTGGGAGCGCGCTTCCATGGCATGGAAGAGGTCGTCGGTTCGATCCCGACCAGGTCCACCAATTTCTCAACAACTTAGGCATGCCCTCGTCCGCTCTCTGCTTGTTTGTAACGGTGTTTGGGGCGTAACCTGCCGATTCTCAACAGTTCATGAGAGATTGACCGGCGCGCGCTTGTACGGCTGCGAGACCACGGATGCGCGTTACAATTGCAGCATGTACAGCGAAGTGCATGAAAACCGTGTCTTGTATAAGAGCACCGCGCAACCGGGCAATCTTTATCGGCAGATAGTCGTGGTCGAGAAGGAACAGTTTCAGGTCCGGGTCTTTGAAGGTGAGGTCGTGCAGACCGACCCGAAATTCATTGCGGAATGCTCAGACGCTGAGGTCTATTTTCACACCACCCTCAGAGCTGCGCTGGATGATGTTGAGAACGAGTTCCGCAAGAGCGTAGCGGCTGGCTGGACTCCCTACGTGCCAGCGATGCCGTAACAGCGCGTCCCGCAAAGTTAGTCTTCTTCTACCGAAAGGGAACCGGTCTCGGTATCGACCACGACGGAGAAGTGTTTGTCTGGATGGTCAAGTTTCATGTAAACGGCGTGCAGCCGAATTTCAAGAGCGTCTTGCAGGCGGTCAAGACGTTTGGTCATGCGGAGAGTGGCCCAAACGATGGTACCGCCGATGAGAAGCACAGCGAAAAGAGCTACTTCAACCAAATCCTTCATCTGAACTCTCCCGTTTAGACCTCGATTTTAGGCGCGAGGCCCTTGTCGGGTGTGCCAGCATTCCGGCGGGGCCGCTGTCTTACCCTCCGGCGGCAGTCGATGTCACCTGCCTGACTTGCTGCCCGACAATGGAATGCAACTTCTCCGGTGAAGCAGCGCGAACGAACTCGTCCAAGATGTTGCACATTTCGCCTGTCAGTTCCAAAAATCGCCACTCCTTTTCAGGCGGAGTGCCGGCGATTCGCTCTTTCGTGAGATGAGCAACCTCTTTGCTCGCACGCTCACGGGCCCTCGTCAGTGATTGCGAGATTGCCGGGAAAGTGCTGGGGCGTTTCCGTGCCTGAAAAAAATCATCCGCCAACACGTCCGTCGAATGCGGCTTTTTCTTCGGATTCGGGTAGAAGAGATCAATCAGGTTGCGGAGGTGGAGGCTGAAACTCTCAAGGAGGGCAAAACGGACAACACGTTCCTCCTCGCCGACCGGAGTGATTCGTCCAGTTGCCCGGGTCATCAGTGCGGCCGTAACAAACAACATTTGAACCTCGTAGACCAGGTGGTAGCCCGAGTAGTCGAGCAACTCGGCATCAGACAGAACACCTCTCTGTGTCTTCGCCAACGCAGTCCACCTTCCACCAAGGCTTGCCGCCTTTTGTGCCGTGAATTGTGGCGTAACCCTCTTACCCATGCCAGTAAAATCGTGTTGATTGTTCGCGACCGCCTGAGCACGTTTTCGTTTCTAACTCTCGTGCTTCGCGCCACTTGTGCGACGTGCTACCACGTCCCGACAATGCAGCGCGCTTCCATGGCATGGAAGAGGTCGTCGGTTCGAGCCTGACCAGGTCCACCAATTTCTCCCTGAACAACTCGCCCCGGGTTGGGAGGCCTTCCGCCTGCGGCTCAGGATTTCCGACAACCAGGCGCGCAATTGCCTAATTAATCTTGGCCGCGGTCAACGCGCTCGTGGGCGAGCGCGCTCCAGGTCTCCGGCTCGCCCGCTGACCAATTCGGGAAGTCATTTTTCGTCCAAGACAACAAAGTTGCGCCAGGGGCCACGCCGCGGGTAGAGCATGTTGGTAGCGGAAGCTGCGGGAGGTACATATGCCCTGCCCGAAACTGAAGGACTTCCTCGAGCGCAACGAAATCAAGTACGAGCTCATCCACCACCCCACCACCTACACGGCGCAGCTCACGGCGGCGTCCTCGCATGTGACCGCCGACGAGCTGGCGAAAGTCGTCATGGTCAACCGCGACGGCAAGCTGGCGATGGCGGTGCTGCCGGCGTCGCGGCGGGTGGACATTACCGCGCTGCACACCGCCAGCGGAGCCTCGTCGCTGCGCCTGGCCAGCGAACTGGAATTCAAGCAGCAGTTTCCCGACTGCGACGCCGGCGCCATGCCGCCCTTCGGCAATTTGTATGGCATGGACGTCTTCGTGGACCAGGGCGAGGTCAAGCAGCCGCGGATCGCGTTCAACGCCGGGTCGCATGACGAGGTCATGCGCGTCGCCTACGACGATTTCGCGCGCCTGGTGCGGCCCAAGGTGCTGAGCTTTGCCACTACGGCGGAGCGCGCGCCGCGCATCCGGCTCGACGACCGCATCTGGTGACCGCCTCCGCCCTTCGCAGTACACTGTGCGCACTTCGGAGGGACAGCCGTCCTTGAGCCCGGTGACGCACTTCCTTTCCGGCTGGGTGCTGGCCAACGCTGCCGGACTGAGCCGGCGCGACCGCGCCATCGTTACGCTCGCGTGCGTGGTTCCGGATCTTGATGGGATTGGCGCCGCTGCCGAAGTTCTGACCAGGCACTGGGCGCATCCGCTGACCTGGTTTTCCGACTACCACCATTTGCTCCACAACGCGGCGTTCGCGATGGTGGTGGCAGGGGCTGCGTTCGCGCTCGCCTCGCGGCGGTGGCAGACGGCGGGTTTCGCCCTGCTGGCTTTTCACCTGCACCTGCTGGAAGACGTAGCGGGCTCGCGCGGTCCGGCGGGAGACTACTGGCCAGTGCCGTACCTCCTGCCGTTTTCGCATCGCTCGTGGACATGGAGCGGGCAGTGGGAGCTGGATTCGTGGCAGAACATCGCCCTCACTGGTGTTCTGCTGCTCATGACCTTCTGGCTGGCGTGGGGGCGCGGCTATTCACCGCTGGAAATGGTGTCGGAAAAAGCGGATGCCGCGTTGGTGGGTGCGCTGCGACGAAGGGTGGCGCGCTAGTCTCAGTGGCCCATCAAGGTTTCGATCTCGTCGGCGATGGCCTGCTCGTCTTCCGGAGAGATGTCCACAAATTCCACCCCGATGCCGACGCCCGGGAGGCAATACCGGACTTCGGCGCGCGTCTTGACGCCACGGCCGGAGCGGCTCAAGCGGAACTCGAGCTTGAGCACCGCGCCTTCGGGAAAGTGCTGTGGAATATGGATGAACATCCCGCGGGGGCTGATGTCGGGGGCGCGCACTTCGATCTGTTCGCTGCGGCCTTCGTAAACGATGTTCAGTCCACGATAGGTGGCGAAGCGATCGTATTCGCGGCTGGGAACGGGGTGTTGGTGTGGATCGGAACTCATGCCGGCGCTCCTTCGGCGCGCTTGCGGGCGATGGGCGCGGCGACCTGGCGGGTGCCGGCGCCGCAGTAGGGACAGAACAGGAACGCCGGCGCCAGCGCCCGGCCGCAGTTGCGGCAGCGAAGGCTGACCGCGTTGTCGAAGGGCACGACGCGCAACACCTCTTCCATGGTGGTGATGCCCTGCTGCACCTTCCCCAGCGCGTCTTCCTGCATCAGGCGCATGCCGCCGCTGCGCGCCAGGTTGCGGATTTCCTCGTCGCGCGCGCCGGAACGGATGGCGGAGCGGATCTGTTCGTCGAGGATCAGCAGTTCGTAGATGCCCACGCGGCCCTTGTAGCCGGAGTTGTCACATTCGGAGCAGCCCACCGCGATGTAGGCGTTGCTGTCGAAGTCCACGATGCCGGCCGCCAGCAGGCGCGCGGCGTGATCCTCGCTCATGGGGGCCATGTCGCGGCAGACGCACAGCTTGCGCACCAGGCGCTGCGCGATCACCCCGGTGACCGACGCGGAAATCAGGAACGAAGGCACGTTGAGGTCGAGCAGGCGCGTGATGGCGGCGATGCTGTCGTTGGTATGCAGGGTGGAGAGCACCAGGTGGCCGGTTTGCGCGGCCTGCAGCGCGATCTCGGCGGTTTCCTGGTCGCGAATCTCGCCCACCATGATGACGTTGGGGTCCTGCCGCAGCATGGAGCGCAGGCATCCGGCGAAGGTCAGACCGGCCTTGGGATTGACCTGGACCTGGTTGATGTCCTCGACGCGGTACTCGATCGGATCCTCGACGGTGATGATATTGATCGACGGCGAGCGCAACACGTTCAGGCACGCGTACAGCGTCGTGCTTTTGCCCGATCCGGTCGGGCCGGTGACCAGCAGCATGCCTTGCGGCGCGGCAAGCATCTGGCCGATCGCCGCCGAGTTGTCGGAGTCAATGCCGAGCTTCTCGAAGCCGACACGGCTGGAGGTGGGATCCAGCAGACGCATGACAACCTTCTCGCCCGAGTGGGTGGGCAGCGTGGAGACGCGCAGGTCGAGATGGCTGTCGCCGATCTGCACCAGGAAGCGCCCGTCCTGCGGCACCCGGCGCTCGGAAATATCCATGTCGGAGAGGATCTTAATGCGCGAAACCAGGAACGAGGTCAACTCCGCCGGGATGTGGGTCAGTTCGCGCAGCACGCCGTCCACGCGGATGCGCACCACCGTGCCCAGCGGTTGCGGCTCGATATGGATGTCGCTGGCCTTCTTGGTGGCTGCCGCCGACAGGATGGCTGAGACCAGGCGCACCGCCGGTGTTTTCTCATTGCGCAGCTCGGCCTCGAATTCCTCCATCGCCGCCTTAGCCCGTTCACTGGAACTGGCGGTGAAGAACTGCATGTCGGATACGTCCACCTGATCAATGAACGGGATGGGGATGCTGGGCACGGCGGATTCGGCGGCGGGTTCCAGTTCGGCGTAGCATTTCTTGATGGCCTCTTCGATCTCCAAGCGGAAGCCGAGCCGCGGGATCACCTCCATGCCGGTGATGAACCGCAGTTCGTCAAGAAACTTCAGGTTTTGCGGTTCCGCCATGACCGCCACGATGCGCCGGCCTTCGCGCACCAGCGGAAGCACCAGGTATCGTTCCGCCGCCGGCTGCGGCACGAGTTTGAGGACGGCTTTCTCGACCGTGGCGAAGCGCGCGTCCACGTACTGGATCTTCGTCACCTCTTCCAGCGCGGAGACAAGGTCCTCTTTGCCGACGTAGCCGCGCTGCAGCAGCAGTTCGCCCAACAGCGCAGAACCGCCCTCCTGCTGTTCGAGCAGCGCCTTTTCCAACTCCTCCACCTTCACGCGCTTGCGCTCGCGAAGAACCTCGCCCAGTCGTTTTTTCCGGTGTCCCGACATGCTCAGTCCATTATCATCCGGCCGTGTCTAGTTGCCCTTAATAGCGACCGATAAAAAGACTTACATTCCCAATACCGGCTTTGCATGCCGTTTCAGAAGGTTGTTCATCCCACTTTGGTGACAGGATAGCGTTGTTACTGGGATTGTTTAGCAGTAATTCTTTTTCTTGTAGACGACTTTGAGTCCCTCATTGTCCAGGATGCGCCGGATCTGGTTCTTGGCGTGGGTGGCCCAGGGCCCGGAACTATCCAGCCTTACATAGGCGCGCCAGTGCTGCAACGCCGCCCGGGACTGCCGGGCTTTTTCATAGGCGAGCGCCAGGTTGTAGTGCGCATCGGCATACGTGGGCGCCAGTTGCAGCGCGGTTTTGTAGGCGTTGATGGCGTCGGCGACGCGCCCGGTTTCGTCCAGCACATTGCCCAGATCGAAATAGGCCAGGGCGTAGCGCGGGTCCACTTCCACCGCCCTGCGATAGTGGGACTCGGCCTTGGCGTAGTCCTGGCGGTTGTAATACAGGGTCCCGAGATTGATGTAAGCGGCGGCGTGGCCGGGGTCAAGGTCGAGCACTTTCCGGTAAGCGGCGATGGCCTCGGACTGCGAGCGCGGGTCTTCCTCCAGGGCCACGCCGCGGGCGAAGTATTCGCTTGCGGTCTGCGCGGTCCGCATGCTTTTCACGTTGGCGGGCACCACGCGGTCGCTGGGACTGAAATCCATGACGAACTGTCCGCTGGTTGGCTCCAGCGCGTGGCCTTCGTGGCGGAATGCCACCCGCGTTCCGGTGGAGAAGGTGCCCGCTTCCAGCAGCGGGTTTTCCATGCCCGCCACCTGCTTCAGCATGGCCTGCAGCGATTCGCGGATCACGGCCGAGCGCACCCGCTTGGCGCGCAGGTCGCGGATTTTTTTCATTTGCAGGAGGTCGACGAAGGAATAGCTGTCAGCGGCTGCGACCAGTCCGGCTTTCTGCCACTGGACCATCTGTCGCGCCGTTATGCGCAGTATGCGAATTACATCCGCTCGACGGTAACGGTGCACGGGTTCGATTGCGCAAACGGTCTGCTTCGATCCACATTATGAAAATGGTCGCCGGCGAACGCAAGCGGAAAGTTTTCCTCAGTTGTTAATAACCTAGTGTGCCAATGCATCCGTATGCCAGTTCGTCAGTGGTACATGTCCTCTTGGTTTGCCAAGAAATCTCTTGTGTCCATCGCTGCTCCGAGCGACACGGACATACTGACAACCCGACCAACGGAAAAACCGACCAGCCCTTTACGCCCGCAGGGGCTCGCCTTTAAAATCAAATCGGGCCGACGTAGCTCAGTTGGTAGAGCAGTCGATTCGTAATCGACAGGTCATCGGTTCAAGTCCGATCGTCGGCTCCAGAAAACCAGCTCTTGGCTTTTTAGCTTTTTCCGTCGTGCACCACGATCCCTCTCCTGGCCTCGACCCCTGACTGCGGCAACTGATCTCGTACGTGTGTTGAACGCGGCGACGGACCTTCAAACTTTTGCTGGTCCAGCTAAGAGCGAAAAGCTAAGAGCTAAAAGCTGCGAGCGAGCAAAACGAAAAGGCCGCCCGGCAACTCAGGCGGCCTTTTCTTCAAGGGAGAATAGTTCCTCACGGAGGGTTAGCACCGTCAGAAACTTTTTCTGGCGAAATCTTATGAGCGGGGAAAAGGGGTGTCAAGGATTTTTTCCAAATTAAATCCCTGTGTTATCAATAACTTAACCAATGAGTAAAAATACCTCATTGGGGGGTGGAAAACGCCTCCCGCGGAGTCAAATTCCGAAGAAAAGTCTGTGAAATCAGCAGGTTAAGGGAAAGAACCAGGGCTGGAATCCCGCTTTGGGAACTCCTATCTCAGGTGCAACTCGATGATCTCCACATCCCGCGAGCGGTCGAAGAAACGGTCGGGGAAAAGCCGTTTCGCCACAATTCGGATGCCGCCGAACGCGATTCCCGCCACCAGCGCCAAGCCAAGAATGATTCCCGTCAGCAGAATCACGCCCACCAGCAGCGTGCCCACACTATCGCGCGGTGACAACCCGGTGCGCTGGTTCCAGGTGACCTCGGCATCGTAGTTGACCGAGGCGAGCAACGATTTTGCTGCCCGCGTCGAGATGGCGCCGGTCACGATTGCCACCAGCGGTCCGCTCCGCTTGCTGAGGAACAAGGGCGAGGTCGAACCGTCCTGCGATTGAGGATGGGCCCCATCCATGGCGCGCAGGCGCTCGCCCGCGATCTGCGGCGTGGGATACGAAATCAGCGTCAGCGTCGCCGTGCCCTGGCCGGAGTTGTACTGGCCTTGCGCCACCTCAGCGCCGCGTTCGAACTCCACCTGGCTCGCCGGTACGGGAGCGCCGATACTGGCCAGGCCCAGCGGACCGGCCACGTACTTGGCGGTATTCGGAACATAGCCTTGGCGCGGCAGGTAGAGCGGCAGCGTAGGCAGATTGCGCGCGCTGCCGGTGGGCAAAGGGATGTCGGCGGCAAGCTCGCGCAGCTCCGCGGCCGACATCGGCGTGACCCGGTCGAGCACCGCCTGAATCACGACATTGCCGCGATAAAACAGCACGCGTTCGTTGGCCGATGCCGCCTGGTCGCCAATCTTCTCCGTCTGCATCTCCGGAGCTTTGTAGAAGGTAAAGGCGCCGTACGCCCCGCTGGCATCGGCAAAACGGATGGCCTTGACCTCGATGTTGCGGTCGCCCTTGCGATAGGTGGCATCCTCGAAATCCGCGAACCCGTATTCCTTCAGCAAGTCCGGGTTGACCTTATCGGCATCGGCGGGATTGGCGCTGGTGCGCGCCGGCGCGCTCTTCTGCCATCCGGCAAACGCCTCAGGCAGCAGGGACTCCGGCTTGCTCTTTGGACTTGCCGTCAGTGCCGGCAGCAGCGCGGCAAGCCACAACATCAGTATTGGAAGAATGCGCTTCATGGACACACTAAGAGAAAGAGCCTGTATTCATTAGACTACCGGGGCGGCAGTAAAGTTTCCAGCGCGGGGGTTTGCTGAACTGCGGAACTGCCGAATGGCAGAACTCGCATGCCGCGGATTTCCCGATTCGGCAGTCGTCACTGGCTGCTGGCATTCGGAGCCGCCGACGCAGCCGCCGTCGGTACCGGCTTGGTGAGTCTGGATGCCACTTTCATCCCGCTCAGCCCGCTGACGTACTTGGCCGTCCCGCGGTAGAGGGATTCGGCTATCTTCTGCCGGTAATCGGGAGTTCTCAGCCGCTTGGCATCGGCCGGATTGCTGACGAACGATATCTCCGCCAGGATGGACGGCATATTGGCGCCGATCAGCACGATGAACGGAGCTTTCTTGACGCCGCGATTGCGCAGGCCACGGTTCGCCAGTCCGTTGTAGAGCGCCTGCTGCACATCCACCGCGAACTCACGCGATTCCTCGATCTTGTCTTTGAGCGCGATCTTCTTCACCAGGTCCTGCAATTCGTGGATGGATTTTTCCGACACGGCGTTTTCGCGCGCGGCCACTTCCAGCGCGTCCGCCGAGGTGGTGAAGTTCAGGTAGTAGGTCTCGATGCCGCGTGCCGCGGGATCGCTGCTGGAGTTGGCGTGAATCGAGATGAACAGGTCGGCCTCGTTCTGGTTGGCAATCGCAGTCCGCGTCTCCAGCGGGATGAAGCTGTCGTCGTCGCGGGTATAGACCACCTCGGCGCCCATGCGCGCCTCCAGCAGCTTGCCCAGACGCAGCGCCACGTCGAGCACCAGATCTTTTTCCATCAGGCCATTGGGAGCGATCGTGCCGGTGTCGTGGCCGCCGTGGCCGGCATCCACCACGATGCGCCCGATCTTCAGGCCGAGCGCCCGGACCAGGGAGCGCTCGCCCTTCGCCGTGGGCTGCGCTTCATGACCGGCCACGGGCTCGGGTGTCTTCTTCGCCGCCGCCTTCCCACGCTTGCTGGAGGTCGCGGCCGGTTCTCTGGCCGCTGTGACGGCCGGTTTCGCTTCGGGTTCCTTGTTCTTCGGCTGCGGCGCGGCCTCGGGCGGATTCAGTTTGGCAACCGTTTCCGCCAATTCGTCGAGGGTGGCATTAGGCTTCGACTTGTCTGCCGGCGCCGCGCTCGCACCCGCCGCGGTCTCGCGCTTCTTGTCCGCAACCGGCTCGGTGCGCGTCCTCTCGGCCGGAGCGGCTGGTTTCGCAGCGGGCTCCGAGGCAGGCTTGGCAGGCTCCGCCTTCGCCATTTTCTGCGGATGCTTGCCGTGAACATCAATGATCAGCCGGTAGGGATTCGGCAGCAGGAATGCGGAATAGTCGGCGACGTCGTCCAGTTCAAGCACGATGCGCGTTTCGCCCTGCTGATATTGCGCCACCCGCACCCTGTGCAGAAATCCGTCTTCCACATCGAAGGACTTGCCGTTCAGCGTCGAGGAAAGATGGGTATTGTGCAAGTCGAAGTACAGGCGGTCAGGGCCGGGTATACGGCCGGTTTCAAACTGCACTTCGTTCTCGAGATCGATGGCGACGCGCGTGTAATCGGGGGTGGACCAGTGCCGAATCCCGGTCACCAGGGTGGCGCGCTTCGGTTCCGTGGGCGGCGGTGCTTCCTGTTTCGCCGTCTTCGCCGGCGGTTTTGGCTTCTCCGCTGCCTTGGCCTGCTGATCGAGTTCCTTGATGGCGTCGCGCGCCTCCACCACCAGCTCGCTGTGCGGATAGCGCTTCAGGAACTCTTCGAAGGATTCGCGTGCCTGCGCCGCATCATTGAGGTCGTCTTTATAGATCTGCGCGATCGTGTACAGCCCCTGCATGCGGAAGCGGCTGCCGGGATACTCGCGGCGGAGGAATTCATACTGTTCGATGGCCGCGTGCAGCGCCTTCTCGTCGTGGAACTGGCGGCCCACCGCAACCATCAGCTCGGCGACGGCGGCCACGCTGGTATCGGCCTTGCTCGAGGTCGGGGCAGTGAAATAGACCGCGCGATAGGCATCAATGACCCGGTCGTAATCGCGCCGGCTGCGCTCGGAGAGGGCGCGGCCGTTGAGCGCCTCGCGCATGCGCTCCGCTTTGTCGAACTGTATGCGCGCGGCCTGCTTTTTCTGTGCGATGGTGCGCTTGGCGCTCGCAGGCACCCCCAGCGCCGCGCCGATGAGGATCAGCGCGAGAACCCGGGCGGTGCGACCTGCGTTTTTCCTGGTCAAGTTTTCTGGGCCGTCCCTGTGGCGCTGGATGCTGGTTCCACTTCCGCGGCCACATACGACTAAACACCAACTTCTAACCCGCGTTCCGGCAGCTCCGGGCCCGTTACCTTGCCTGCCAACTACCCGCGACCCGCGCTGGGCAAGGAATCGCGGCTACTCCGTGTTCGTCATGCGCAGCACGCCGTCTTCCCCACGGTAAATATGCACCGGCGCGCTGCCCGGACGGAACACGTTTCCATTCTTGTTCCAGTACAGATCGGTGATGCGCTTGACGTAATTCTGCGTTTCGGCAAAGTGCGGCACGCCGCCGTTGCGCTTCACCGCACCTTCACCGGCGTTGTACGCCGCCAGCGACAGCGGCACGTCGCCCCCGAAATTGTTGAGCAGTTGCTTCAGGTGCCGAACCCCGGCGTCCACGTTCTGCTGCGGGTCGAACGGATTACTCACGCTCAGGCCGCTGGCGGTGCGCGGCATCAGTTGCATCAGGCCCATCGCACCCTTGTCGGAAACAGCGTTGGGATTGAAATTCGATTCCACCTTGACGAGAGCGCGCACCAGGTTGGCGTCGACACCCTGCTTGGTCGCCGCCTGCTCAATGGCGGAATCAATCTCGGCGGCGCTGACCCGGTAACCGCGTGCCAACGTCGCGTAATTGGGGTCCGCAACGCCGGGGGAAGCAGCGGAAGTCCGCGGCTGTGCGGCGACGTAGCCCCGCACTTCGGCAGCGGCGTTGCGCGCTGCCCACATGGCGGCGGGACTCGGCGCCGGCACCGGTTTCCACCGGTGCTCGGTGTTGCTCCAGTACACCAGCACGCTGTGGCGGGAACTGGCCCGCGGCCTCGCTGCCGGCGCCGCCGGCGTTTCGTTGTTCACGTACACCTTTTTCCCATTTTCCTCGACTGCGATGATATTGCCCCCCTGCGTGGCCGCGGCTTTTGCCGGCGACGCAGTTTCGTCGGAAGTTGGCGAGGAAAAGGCAGGCAGAACCGTCAGGCTCATTGCCATTGCGGCCAGCAGCACCGTGAAGCGCCGCTGTACGGGCTGGTGCAGGTGTTCAGGCATTTCGTCCTCCGCGCGGAAGCAAACTCCTTCGCGCTACACCTACCACGGTCACCGGCGCACTTGCGCGCGGCGACGCCCTGCGCCCGGCGGAGACAATCACTCCAGAGTGCCGCGATTATGACACGCGCAACCCTGCCATTCAATCCGTTGTTGGAGGGAATCAGGGGGGTGACTAGCGGAGAATTACCGGCAAAATCGGCAAGAAAGTGAGCCCCACCTGCCCCACAAGTGACGAAAGGATGCCCGTCCCACGGCGGCGCTTGACTCATTCTGGGAATCGCCCATAGATTCACCCAATGCCCATCCGAAAACTCAGGCTGATTGCAATCATTCTGCTGGTGTGGACGCGCCCCAGGGCGGGAGGATGGTGGCTGTACAGTAGGGAACAGCAGATTCCTCGCTGCGCTCGGTATGACAATTGCTGAAACTGAAACTGAAACTGAAACTGAAACTGAAACTATCTACTTCAGCAAGGACTCGACCACGGCGTACACGCTGCTGAGCGCTTCATCCAGTGCCGCCGGATCTTTGCCGCCCGCTTCGGCCAGATCAGGCCGGCCGCCGCCTTTGCCGCCGACCCGCTCCGCCACCGGGCCAATCACTTTGCCGGCCTGTACGCGCGAGGTCAGGTCCTTGGTCACTCCGGCCACCAGCGAGACTGTTCCGTCGGACGCCGAGCCCACCACCACAACCCCGGAACCGAGCTTCTGACGCAGGTTGTCTACCAGGGTGCGAAGTTGCGCGCGCTCCAGGTTGTCCACGCGATGCGCCAGCACTTTCACTCCGTTCACCACGCGGACCTTGTCCTCGATGGATGCGGTGGTCGCGGAGGCCGACTTCATCCGCGCCTGCTCCAACTCTTTGCGCAGCTTCTTAATCTCTTCATCGCGGGCGTTAATCTCGTGGCGCAGCGCGGTGGCCAGCGATCCTTCATCCGAGCGCACCAGCGTGCGCGCCACGTGCTCCAGTTCATGGTCGGCGCGGAAGTGCCGCAGCGAACTCTCGCCCGCAACCGCCTCCAGGCGCCGCACCCCCGAGGACACGCTGTCCTCATCGAGTATTTTGATCAGCCCGATCTCGCCCGTCGCCGAGGTGTGTGTGCCGCCGCAAAGCTCGGTGGAGAAATCCCCGACCTTGATCACCCGCACGCGGTCACCGTACTTCTCGCCGAACAGCGCCATCGCTTTGTATTCGTTGATCGCGACGTCAATCGGCACGTCCTCGATCACTTCCACCTTCTGGTTGCGCAGCACTTCCTTGTTGACGATGTCCTCGATGTCCTGCAACTCCTCGTCTTCCACGCCAACAAAATGCGAGAAGTCAAAGCGCAGCCGCCCGGGCGACACCAACGACCCCGCCTGCTTCACGTGCGGCCCCAGTACCTGGCGCAGGCCCGCGTGCAGCAGGTGCGTGGCGGTGTGATGGCGCATGGTGGCCCAGCGTTTTTCGGTGTCCACCACCGCATCGACACGATCGCCGACGCGCAGGTCCTCGCGCGCGACCACCTGATGCGCACGCACGCCCTGCACCGGGTAATAGCAGCCCTCGACCTCGGCGACGACCATGCCGCGCCCCGGCGAGTAGAGCAATCCGCGATCGGCGACCTGCCCGCCGGATTCGGCGTAGAAGGGCGTGTGGTCGAGGATGACCTCGCCCTGCTCGCCGCGCTTGATTTCAAACACCGGAAGCCCATTCTGGACCAAAACTACAATCTCGCAGCCGCTCGCCTGTGTCTGCTTGTAGCCGACAAACTCCGAATGCGGCCCTGCAAATGGATGTAGCCCGCCGGCCGGGAGGGGAGTTAACACCCCTCCGCCGATCAACGATAGGTAAGCGGGGTTCGCACTTTGCTTGGCCGCACCTTTCCACGAAGCCTGCGCGCGAGTGCGCTGCTCCGCCATGGCGCGGTCGAAGCCGTCCTGATCAAATATCAGGCGAGCATCGCGAACAGCATCTTGGATAAAGTCGATGGGCAAGCCAAACGTATCGTAGAGCTTGAAAGCTTTTTCGCCCGAATACACCGGACGGGGGTTCGGTTTGATGCTTCCCCAGTCGTCCCACTTCAGTCCGATGCCGAACATCTGCCGGAGATCGTCAAGGGTCGCATCAGGGTTCAGCGCCAAGGATCTTTCTGCTACGAGCGGTGCAAGGTCCTCCTCAAGGCGTTTCAGTCCGATGTCTAACGTACGCGCAAACCGTGCCTCCTCTGCATCGATAACTTTCGCGACGTTTGGAACCGTATCGATAAGCTCCGGATATGCCGTTGCCATCAAATCCCGAACTGCAAAAGCCATGCCGCTTAAGAAGCTGTAATGCGCACCGAGGATGCGGGCGTGTCGAATCGCGCGGCGGATAATCTTGCGCAAAACATAGCCCCGACCCTCATTTGACGGAATGACCCCATCAGATATCAAAAACGTGGCCGCGCGCGAGTGGTCGGCAATGATCCGTAGGGACGGCAACTGTTTCGGGTTCTTCGCGTTCGAGGCGGTCGCGAGAGCCGCCACTGCAATCAGCGGCCGGAACAGGTCGGTGTCGTAGTTCGAGAGCACGCCCTGCAGCACCGCCGTAATCCGCTCCAGGCCGGCGCCGGTGTCAATCGAGGGCCTGGGCAGCGGGTTCAGCGTGCCGCCGGCGTCGCGGTCGAACTGCATGAACACCAGGTTCCAGATCTCGATGTAGCGCCCGCACTCACAGCCGAACTTGCAGTCGGTGTGTCCCTGGTCGCTCGCGTCGGGGCCCATGTCGTAGTGCAGTTCGCTGCACGGGCCGCAGGGGCCGGTGTCGCCCATCTGCCAGAAATTGTCTTTGAGCCCGAACTCGAATATGCGCTCTTTCGGCACGCCCTGCTCGAGCCAGAAGTTGTACGCCTCCTCGTCGCGCGGGATGCCGTTTTCGCCCTTGAAGATGGTGGCGTAGAGCTTCTCTTTCGGAATCGCGTACCACTCGGGCGAGGTGACCAACTCCCACGCGTAGGCGACGGCCTCGCGCTTGAAGTAATCGCCGAAGGAGAAATTTCCCAGCATCTCGAAAAACGTGTGATGGCGGTTGGTGAACCCGACATTTTCCAGGTCGTTGTGCTTGCCGCCGGCGCGCACGCATTTCTGCGACGTGGTGGCGCGGTTGTAATCGCGCTTCTCCAGCCCGAGAAAAACGTCCTTGAACTGGTTCATGCCCGCGTTGGTGAACAGCAGGGTGGGATCGTTGGCGGGAACCAGCGAGGACGAATGGACCTCCTTGTGGTCGCGCTGGACGAAATAGTCCAGGAACTTGCGCCGGATTTCATTACCGCTGAGCATCTGAGCTGTTCATTTTAGCAGTCTTCACTACCGAGACGCCGAGGGCAGAGATGTCTTCACCACCGAGACACCGAGCGCACCGAGGAACACCGAGGATGAATTCAGGGGACTTTCTCGGTGAATCTCGGCGACCTCGGTGACTCGGTGGTGAATTCGATCGGCTATTGCTCTTCGGTTTCCAGCGCCGTCAGGACCTCGTCGT
The DNA here is from genome assembly GCA_020072845.1 of Terriglobia bacterium. Classification (NCBI taxonomy): domain Bacteria; kingdom Pseudomonadati; phylum Acidobacteriota; class Terriglobia; species Terriglobia bacterium. The sequence continues at coordinate 48,393 of JAIQGF010000010.1, read as the reverse complement.
CCACGTCCCATTTTTTCAGGATCGAAATGATGGTTCTTGTGCCGAAGCCGGCGCGGATCAGGGAGCGAAACACGCGCGCCGCGTGCTTTTCGTCTTCGGGTTTGCGCATGCGCTTGCGGCGGAGATATGCGCGCGCCAGCGCCTCTTCGTTGACGTTCTCGTAGGCGCCGGCAATCGCCTTTTCGATGACCTCGGAATGTACGCCGCGCGATTTCAGTTCGGTGATCACCCGCCGCCGGCCGAATTTCTCATTCTCGCGGCGCAGGCTGGAGTAGGTGGAGGCGTACTGCGCGTCGTTCAAGTAACGCTGCTCTTTCAGCCTGGCAATCACCAACTCGACCAGGGTTTGGCCGAGTTCGTCCGCTTCCACCCGCCGGCGCAGCAGGCGTTTCAATTCCGCCACCGAGCGCATCCGGCGTCCCAGAGCGCCCACGGCATATTCGTAGAGCTCCGCCTCGCTATAAAGTTTCTTCCCGCGCCCGAAAGACATGCGTGCTTACGTTAGCATCAGCTAACAACAAAAGCATTTCCGATTGTCGATTGCCGATTGTCGATTTCATGAAGAGCGATGTCGCTTTGGGAATCGGCAGCGCTGTCGGACCTCAAGCAACAGGCAATGGTCCCCGACCACCATCCGACAAAAACAACGGCCGCCCATTTCTGGACGGCCGGAAGCCTAAAGCCTAAAACCTAAAACCCAAAACCTATCTTCCGAATCCTCCCCTGGCAGCCTGCGACATCTCGTCGCGGGTGGATTCGGCGGTGCCGCTGATGCCCTGCACGCGCAGCTTGAAATCGTCCGGGTTGGATGCGTTCTCCAGCGCCGTTTCATAGGCAATCAGCCCGTGGGTGTAGAGATCGTAGAGCGACTGGTCGAAGGTCTGCATGCCGTATTGCGACGTGCCCTGGGCCAGCGCTTCTTTGATGGTGCGCGTTTTTTCCGGCACGATGATGCACTCGCGCACGTACGCCGTGGAGATCAGCACCTCGACCGCGGGCACGCGGCCGGCGGTGTCGCTGCGGCGCACCAGGCGCTGGCTGATGACCGCCCGCAGCGTGGCCGCCAACTGCAACCGGATCTGCTTCTGTTCCGGCGGCGGGAAGACGGAGATGATGCGGTTGATGGTCTCCACCGCGTCCAGGGTGTGCAGGGTGGAGAACACCATGTGGCCGGTTTCGGCGGCGTGCAGGGCGGTGGCGATGGTTTCCAGGTCGCGCATTTCGCCCACCAGGATCACGTCCGGGTCCTGGCGCAAGCTGGCGCGCAGCGCCGAGGAGAACGACGGCGTGTCCACCTCGACCTCGCGCTGGTTGACGAAGCCTTTCTTGTCGCGGTGCAGGAACTCGATCGGGTCCTCGATGGTGATGATGTGCTCCGGCCGGGTGGAATTGATCTTGTCGATCATGGCCGCCAGCGTGGTCGACTTGCCGGAACCGGTCACGCCCGTCACCAGCACCAGGCCGCGCGGCATGTCGCAGATCTGCTCCACGATCTTCGGCATGTAGAGCTCGTCCAGCGGGCGGATCTTGGTGGGAATCACGCGCAGCACCAGGCCGACGTTGCCGCGCTGCTGGAAGACGTTCACGCGGAAGCGTCCGAGGCCGGCGACGCCGTAGGCCATGTCGAGCTCGGCATTCTCTTTGAATTTTTGTTTCTGCCGGTTGGACATCATGCTGAACGCCATGCCCAGCATGTCCTCGGCGGAAACGCGCGGCTGATCGATGACCGGGACCAGTTCGCCGTCGATTCGCACGTGCGGGTAGTTGCCAACCTTCAGGTGCAAGTCCGACGCCTTCCGGTCCATGGCAATGCGCAACAGTTCGTCAATTTGCATGGCGGCTTCCCAGCATCGCTGCAAGTGCGGCCAGAACGTATCACGGAACGGGCGCAAGGCTCAAGACCAGGCTTCAGGCTTCAGGCTTCGGGCTTCAGGCTTCAGGATTTAGGCTCAAGGCGGAACGCTAGCCGCATCAGTCGAAATTTGTCTTAACAATGCAACGACTTCGAGGGCTAGGGCTTCTTGTCCGAAGCCTGCAGCCTGAAGCCCGAAGCCTACCCCTTAAACGGCTCGTCGGCGCTGCCGCCGTAGATGCTCGGGACCTTCGACCGCATGGGGCGCAGGTAGGTGGAAAGCTGGCCGCGATGGTGCACGCTGTGGTTGTTCACCATCAGCAGGTATTGATACACCGGCTGGTTCATCACGCCGAAGAAGCTCACCGGCGTCAGCAGTTGTTCCGCGGTCATGTCCAGCACCCGCTTGATCGCCTTGGGCAGGTTCTCTTCGTAATATTTCAGGATTTCCGCGATGGTGCCGGGCGCCGGCAGTGGCTCGGTCATCGCGATCTTCATGTCGGCAATCTTGTTCAGGAATGCGACATCGTCGCTGGCGATGTGCCACGCCAGCTCATGCGCGTTCTTCGACTTCGCGTCCGGCCTGTAGCCCTTGGCGGATTCCGGGATGGCGCCGATCACTTTCTTGGTGGTCTGCATCTCCGCCGCCATGGTGGACAGGATGAGTTCGCGATAGGCGACGACGAAGTCGGGTGTGACGGCGCTCCGGGTAGCGGTTGCCATGATTGCCTCCTGAAAGAAATGAAGTTGCCATTGTGCGCGGCGCAGCGCACCAAATCAAGGAACATCCCCACCAGCGGGAGCGACACGGGTGGAGCGACCGGCACAAGAGTGAAGGGCGCCGAACCGGCGCCCTTCGTTTCCCGCCTGCAGCCTGAAGCCTGGAGCCTGGATGGAGCCTACACTGTCACCGGCTGTTGCGTATTCTTCTTCACCGGCACCGGGGTCAGCCAGTGATAGCGGTCGGGTTCGGTGCCGTTGATGATCCCGTAGAAGTCTTTCTTGATCGCCGTGGTCACCGGCCCGATCACGCCCTTGCCGACGGTGATTTTGTCCACCGAGCGGATGGAGGTAATCTCGGCCGCCGTCCCGGAGAAGAACACCTCGTCCGCGATGTACAGCATCTCGCGCGGGATGGGCTGCTCGACCACCGTGATCCGCAGGTCATTGGCAATGCGGATCACCGAATCGCGCGTGATCCCCGGCAGCACCGAGTTGCCCAGCGGCGCGGTGTGCAGGTTTCCCTGGCGCACCACGAACAGGTTTTCGCCCGAGCCTTCGCTGACGTAGCCGTTGGCGTCCAGCGCGATGCCCTCGACATAGCCGTTGAGGATGGCTTCCATCTTGATGAGCTGCGAGTTCATGTAGTTGGCGCCGCTCTTCGACATCGCCGGCAGCGTGTTGGGCGCAATCCGCGTCCACGAGGAGACGCAGACGTCCACGCCCTCGTCCGATCCCTGGCCGAGATACTTTCCCCACGGGTAATTGACGATGAAAACCTCGATGGGCGAACTAAGCGGGTTGACGCCCGCCTCTCCGTAGCCGCGCAGAACCAGCGGGCGGATGTAGCACGGGAAAACATTGTTGATGCCGATCACTTCGACCATCGCGTTGACCAGCTCATCGCGGCTGTAGGCGACGTCCATGCGGTAGATCTTTGCCGAATCCAGCAGCCGCTGCATGTGTTCCTGCGCGCGGAAAATCGCCGGCCCCTTCGGCTGAGCGTAACAGCGGATCCCCTCAAACACCGACGACCCATAGTTCACCACGTGCGACATCACGTGGATGTTGGCTTCTTCCCAGGGAATCAGCTTTCCGTTATGCCAGATTTTGTCGGTCTTCTGAATGGCCATGTCGGCCTCCTTCACGGGACATACTGCCGCCTGCTGACTGCTTGAACCCAACAGATGCTCGTCCTGCCGAGAGTCGTTTACCGGGCGCAGGTCCGCCTGCCGGCAGACAGGCGAAATCGGCATTCGAGTGCGTGAAGCACGTGCGGTGTTACAGCTCATTATAGCCGAGGTGTTTCCCCTAGGCCGCAGGGAAAGAGACCGTCACAGGGACAAGTGAGGAACGGACTTGCGGGAAGCGGTAGTTGGTCGCAGGTAGTTCGTAGCTGGGCAAAAAACCGGGACCACGCATGGCCGGCTACCAGCTGCCAACGGTCCCTAGCTCTTCGCCGCTGCTGCCGCCGCCGGCTTCTCTTGCCCGCTCGCCGTCTTCATTTTGGGCAATTCGTCGCCCCGGAAGAACTGCGGGTTGCGGCGCATGTCGGGCATCGCCGTGAAAGGCTTGCTGTAGTCGTTGCGGGCGTTCCAGAACAGGAACCCGATGCCCCCATTCTGCTTGGCCACCTTGACCTGCGTCTCGACATACTGCGGCGAATAGCTCGGCGTCTTCCAGCCGAAGGCCTGCAGCCAGGGTCGCAGTATCACGCCGCTGCCGGCCGTGACCTTCTTGAAACGCTCCATGGATTCCGAGATGAAGTGCTCCGGCGCGTCGCCCGGCACCTTGTAGCCGTCCATGCCGAAGAAGTGCGAGGGATAGATCATCGGCGAGAGCACGTCGCAATACTTGGCCATCAGCGAGATGTCCTGCCCGGTGTGCGCCAGGTCAATCGGGCGCTGCCACGCCATCACGCCGAAAACGTCGAGGGAGAACAGCACCTTCATCGGGTGCAGCTCGGCATACGCCTTCGACAGGAAGTCGGCAACCACGTCGCCGCGCTGCGTGGGCGGGGCCGGGATATCCTTGCCGTCGGGACCCTTGCCCGGCCGGTGCAGAGGATGCGAATCGAAGTAGAAGCCGGCGTCCTTCTGGTCGCCCTCGGCAGGGAAGCGGACATAGTCGAACTGCACCTCGTCCACGCCGTCCAGGGCCGCCTGTCGCGCCAGCGCGATGTTGTACTGCTGCACCTCGGGCTTGGACGGGTCGGTCCACACCAGCTTGCCGTTTTCGCGCCACGCCCCGCCGCGCGCGCGCGATTGCACCGCCAGCTCGGGATGCTGGGTCACCAGCTTCTCGTCGCGAAAGATCGCGATGCGAGCGATGACGTGCATGCCCTGCTGGTGCAGCCAGCGCGTCAATTTCGGCAGGTTCGGAACATAGGGATGCGGCCCGCCGGTATTCAGCGGGTGCTGGAACGGAATATTGACGATGCCGTCGCTGTCCTTGACGTCAAACACCACGGCGTTGCCGCCGGCGGCGCGCCAGCGCTGGATCAGGTTCATTCCATTCACGCTGCCCGCCATGACGCCGGTCAGGTAAATGGCCCGGACCTCGTAATCGCGCGCCACCGGGACCGGTTGCTGCGTGATTGGCCCTTCCATCCCGGGGACAATCAGGGTTTCCCCCGGCTTGAGCGCGATTCCCTTGATCCCGCTGTTGCGCTGCCGCAACGCGGCTTCCATCTCGGAGTGCGACATGTACGAACTCGCAGCCCAGTATTTCCGAATAACGTGGGGCAGAAGCTCACCCTTGGCGACCACGTGCAGCACGGTTCCTGGCGGCGCCATGGGCAAGGAGACGGCACTGGGCGCCGGCGTCGTAACCGCCGACGCTGCGGCGAAGCTGGTTTTCGGCTGATGGTGGGCGCTGGTGAGCGTCCATGCGCTCGCGGAAAATATCATTGCGGCAAGCAGGACAAGGCTGGCGACGGCGACTACAACGGGGCCGACTGACCTGGACATTGTTTTCGGTTCCAGTGATGCTGGAGGTGCGAAAAAATCGTAGCACAGGATTTTCCCTGCGCCGTCGCTCCGCTATGTACTCCTGGGGTTACGGATGGCCATGTCCTGTGGAAACCCAGCACCTCACTATTGAGATGGCTCTTCCGCGCCGAAGGATGCCGCCCACGGCCGCTCGCGCCGCCTCCGCGGGTTGTGATTTACAATCCGCGGCATGGAACCGCTGCCAGCCAGCGAAATTCGCGACTTCCGGGTGCGCGGCAACTACTTCAACCAGCACAGCCGGCGCTTTCGTAAGGAGCAGAGCTCTACGACCAGGGTATCCGATCGTCCCGGATACTGCCCGCCGGTGGTCGAGTTCGATCTTGCCGATGGCGCAAGCAGCAGCGTGGTGGCCATGGAGGTCGACATTCCGTTGCTTTGCCAAGGCGATTTTGAACAGGGACGGGCCCACCTTGCCCGCATCATCAATGCACGCCGAGGCTTTGCGCAGGCGGCCGCTGACCTCACGGCCGCGTTCGGGCAATATCCCTGGCTGACCATGTCGGCGGAGCAGCCGGCGCCGGCTGAAACCCGGTTCGTCGTTCCTTGTACCAGCTCGTTCGAGGCGCACTCGGCGCGCGACATCAGCCAAAAAGGATTCATCCTCCTCAAACTCACGCAACAGGGCTATCCCGTACCCGATTTCGTCGTGCTGACGGCCGACGCTTACGCTGACGCCGCCAACCTCGAGCGTCACCTGGGCGACGCCATCGGCCAACTGGAAGTTCTGACCATGCAGTCGCTGCGCGCCGGCAAACCTCTGGTATTCGCCCTGCGCTGCGCTACGCCGCGCTACATCCCAGGCGTGATGGACACTTACCTCAACGTCGGGATCACCGAGCGCGCCTTGCCCAGCCTGGAAATCATGTACGGCTCCGTCGGCGCGCACCGGATGTTCCTGAACACCTTGCGGAACCTATGCGACGCTCTCGAACAAGGCACAGAACTGGTCCATGCCGTCACTCCGACCCTGCCACCCGAACAGGTCGTGCGGCTCATTGCCCAGATGTTGGAAGTCATCCGGCATACCGACCGCAGTCTCATCGAGGACCCCGCGTATCAAGCGCTCTTCTTCGCCCGGCAGGCCTACAAGCATTTTGAAGAGAACCACGACTTGGTGGCTGCGCTCTGCCGCGGCAGTGACCTTGCCCCCAGCCTCATCCTGCAGAAGATGGTCTGCACCGTGCGCCACGAGACCGCCTGCGCCGGTGTCTTATCCAGCCGCGATACCCGCTCGGGCGTGGGAAGGGAGCTGCAAACGGCGCGCAATATCTTTGGCGAAGAGATGATGACCGGCACGGCGGAATTCAAAACCACGAAGTTCGAAAATGACCAGGCGGTGAAGGACACCTTCCCGGCCGTGTACCACTTCCTGCCCCACCTCCCTGAGCTGGAGCGTGAATTCGAGTCGCCGGTCACCATCGAATTCGCGGTGGAAGCCACCAGCCGCTACCAGTGGTTCGCACTACTGCAACTGAACGAAACCGGATTGGCCGGACGGGCGGCGCTCATCGCCGTGGTTGACATGCATAAGTCGGGCGCCATCTCGCGCAAGCGCGTCACCGAGCTGATTCGTCCCTACCACCTCAAGCAGCTCACCAGCGACACCATTGACCAGGACAACTTCAGCACGCTCAGCACATTCTCGCCCGGGGTAGCGGTGCTGCCTCGGTCTGCGGTTTCGGCCCGCGTCTATTTCACCGGCGACGCCGCCTTGCGCGCCAAGACCCAGGACGAGAAGGTCTGTCTTTGCAAGAAAACATTTGTCCCCACCGACACGGTGGTCATGGGTGAAGTGGACGCCGTCCTCAGCCTGACCTCCGCCGCGGTGCACGTCGTCACCATCTGCCAGAGCCTCGGTATTCCCGCCCTCCTCAACCTGGAGAAGTACGGCGTCACGCTGCACCCCGACGGCCGCCTGCGGAATTCCTCCGGCAGCGAGATTCGCGAAGGCGACTGGATCACGATTTCCTCCCGTCGTAACGCCGTGTATCTGGGCAAGGCGAAGTTCACTCCGGCCCGGCTGCTGCGCTACATGAAAGGCGAGCGCATCGCCGAGGAGGGAAGCGAGGAAGACAAGGAATTCGCCACCGTTGCCTATGCCTATCGCTATTACCAGCAACTGGTCCGCGGCCTCACCGTGGACAAAATCTCCAGCCTCAGCGAGGTCATGCGGTTGGTGAATTTTGAACTTCGCAGCGAGTCCGACGAGGCCCGCCAGCTCGTCAACGGCTGGTTCGACGAGCGCGAAACCGTCTACATGGAAGAAGTGCTCAAGAGCGACATCGGCGACCATCTCGGGCAGAACAACGTCTTCGAAATGCTGACCCTCGACCGCAAGGTGCGCTTCTTCAAGGCGGCTCTGGCCAAATGCTTTCGCGATCGCATTTCCGGCTACGAAGCCGGCGCCTTCATGCTCGGGCGCTTTCTCGCCCTGCGTTATCCGGTCGGCTTCTGGAAGTGCTTTACTCCGCTGGAAGTCGCGCTGCTGGTGAACGAGTGGGTGCTGTTTGAAAAATACCTGCACCTTCTCCACACGGTGGGCGAGAGAAAAGTTCTGCGCGCGCGCAAGCAAATCTTAAAAGAGGGGCTCGACCAGCTTTCGCTCCATCCCGGCTTAGTGCATTCCCTGATTACGCTGAAACTCAGCGGCGCACGCCTGGACGAAGCCTGCGCGGCACTGCCCAAGTGGTGCGACCCGCAAGCGGCGCGCGTGCTGGAGTTGCTTCACCAGCCGTATCATGCATTCTACGATTTCCACGCCGAATGGTCGGTGGGCGAACTCAAGAAAATCTGCCAGGCCGAGGGCCTGCCGCTGCCTGCGCCCGATGACGTTTAGACGCGCACTCCGTTCGGCACGGTCGCTGCCGCCGCTTGCTTGACCCCGTACAGATAGTCGCGATCAATCGTCATCTCCATGCCGCGCAGCACCTCGGGCAGTTCCATGCCGTCGCGCGCCGCCACCAGCCGGCCCAGCGCCAGCGACAGCGACAGCACCGCGTTCATCCCGAGGTTGGCCTTGCGCTGCATGATCTGGATCTTCTCCTCGGCGGGAGCGTCGGCGGCGATCTTCCCGCGCTTCACCGCCAGGTCCAATTCCATCAGCAGCAGCTCGCGGTCAATATCACCCAGCGAACCTATCGCGGAAATTTTCTGCCCGAGAAAACGCGGCGCGACCACTTCAATGACATTCGCCACCGCATTCAGGCAGCCCTTGCCGCCGTAACGCTTCGACCGCATCCACAGCTCGGCCAGTTCGGCATTCTCCTTGGCCACCGCCTCCGCCTTGACGTTGGGGGCAAACCTGTACGTCTTCTCTTTTTCGTTGTACACGAAATAATTCGAGTACTTCCGCGTCAGCGGGTTGGCCTCGATAATGCTGTCCACCAGGTGGATGGCTTCGTCGGTTCCCGCCGAAGTCCCCAGCGGCACCGCGGCGGTGAATTTCATGCCGTTGTCCAGCATGATGGTGACGCCGACGGTCGGGATGCCGGCGTTGGTGGGTTCTTCGTGCGCCGCAATATCGGCGATCCTGGAATCGGGATCGAGCTTGCGCGTGGCCTTCACGCCCTTCTTCGCCATTTCCATCAGTTCCACGATCCTGCCGTACTTCACCAGCCTTTCCGTGTTGGCGCCGCCGCCGCACTTCAGCCCGAGCGCGCCCACCGCGAAGGCGATGTCGGCTTCCATCACCTCGTTGGGCGACTTGGACCGGTGCGAGACCACCAACGCCAGTCCCAACTCCTTCGCCACGCGCGTGGCCAGCAGGGTTTCGCTCATAGTACCGATCTGGTTTGCTTTGATGAGCGCCGTGTTGATCAGCCCCTCTTCGGCGCAGCGGCGGATGGTGGAATCCTTGGTGGTGACCAGGTCGTCGCCAATGATCAGGATCTCCGCGTCCAGCGCCTTCATCAGTTTCTTCCAGCCCTCGTAATCGTCCTCGGCGAAGGCGTCTTCCAGCGACACGATCGGATACTTCTTCACCCAGGCGATGTACAACTCCACCAGTTCGTCGGTGGTCATCACCCTGGGATCTTCCGCCCGCCAGAACAGGTACTGGCCGACGGAATCTTTCTCCCCGGTCTTCTCCCGGTAGGCATTGCTCAGCTCACTGGCCGCCGGATCGATCGCCAGCACAACATCGCGATCGGGCACGAAGCCGCACTCCTCGATCGCCTGCACCGCCACCCGCAGCGCCCGCTCCTCCGGCAGGATGTCGCCCGCCTGCTTGGCGTAGGAGGCGACGATACCGCCCTCCAGCCCGATGCCCACGAAATTCAGCCCTTCCGAGTCCTGGATGATCTGGATGGCGCGGCTCTGCAGCATGTTGGTGACGCGCTGCGCCTCGATGTAGTCGCGCGCCGTCAGCGGCAGGAACATGAATTCCTGGAAGCTGAGGTTGCCGCCCATTTCTTCCGTGTGCCGCCCGCCCATGATCGAGTTTCTGAACTCCCACGGTGCGAATACGATGGTTCCGTCGGCCAACTCGACTTCCTGCAGCCGGTGCAACCGCAGCTTGCGCCGCAACTCCGACGGCTTGCCCGAACGCCCTTCCATGGCGGCCGGTTCCGCCGCTTTGACCTCCGCCGCGCGCGCCGCCGCCTCGCGCTCGCGTGCGCGGAACGCTTTGTATTTGCCTGGGTCAGAGAGCAGGAAATCGAACGTCGCCACCGCGCCGACGGTGAACAACAGCCGGCCCGCGTACACCGCGTATCCGCCCAAGGAGCCGCCAACCCACAGTCCGAGCGCGACCAGAATGAATCCCGGGGGCAGCGTCCACTGGCTCAGCACCATGCTGGCCCGCGGTCCAGCCGCCGACACTGCCAGGTTCTGCGTCTTGACGCTGGGATGGAAGCTCCCGGCCTCCTTATGCACGCCTTGAAACGTTCCATACGGGATCTTCGCGAACATCCCCAGGTACCACATCCAGCGCCCCAACCCGCCCTGACTCAACTTTTCCTGCGCCGGACCCGCCAGCTCCGGCCGGAGATTGTTCGTTCTCACCGCCGCCAGGTAGTGCCCGATCTCGTGGATGGCGATGTTGGTATGCCATGCCGCGTACCAGATCGCGGCCGAGATCAGCACTTCCGCGCTCAGGAACATCTGGCGCACCACATCGAAGCGCGACGCCACGCTGGTCGAAATGCTGAGCAGCGATGTCAGGAAGGCCGCGTGAAACGAAACCAGCTTGTGGTTGGCGATGATCCACCCGCGGTCCAGCCGGGGTATTTCTCGCGGTTGGGGAAGGATTCTGCGCAGCACAGTTTTCAACAAGTCCATAGACGTTCTCGCAATCCTGGAAACACGATGACCAGGCGAATTAATTCTCGACTCGAATCCCGAATTCGACCCTTCCCGCTCCGGCAAATCAAAGCAGAGGGTTTGGTCGAAAGAGGCCGAAATTATAGCCCCCTTCGCCGGAATTCATTTGTGACGCAAATCACCGTTCGAATGACGAGCCCCCGAGCCCCTAAACGGGCCACCCGCCGGCCGCGCGCTTTTTGCAAACGCGCGCAACTACTTGGCATCTAAATTGTTTAGTTACTCTAGGGAATGTTTTGTCCGCCGGCGGCGCCGGGCTGCCGGCTGTGAGGAGCTTGTGAGACATACCTCGGGCTGCACCCGTGCTGTCGCGGTCCTGCTCGTTTTCCTGATCGCCTGTCCGGCGTGGATGCTGGCGGGAGTGGGCAACGACCCTGTCCTGCCCGATCCCGGCCTGGCAGCCCCCAGGGATCAGCAAATCCAACTCGGCCAGCGAGCCCTCGCCGAGGTTGCCAGGCAGATGCCGATCCTGCCGGACAACAGCCCGCTCAGCCGCTACGTCCAGTCGCTCGGCCAGAGGCTCGACTCCGTCATTCCGCAGCAATACAACTGGCCGTATCAGTTCCATGTCGTGCAGCAAAAAGAGATCAATGCCTTCGCCCTGCCCGGCGGACCCGTGTTCGTCAATGTCGGCACCATCCTGGCCGCCGAAAACGAAGCCGAACTTGCGGGCGTAATCGCCCACGAGATGTCGCACGTCTATATGCAGCACTCCATCAAGGGCATGCGCAAGCAGGGCACAACGCAGGCGGCAGGACAGATTCTGGGCGGCGTGCTTGGCGCCGTGCTCGGTGGCCCCGCCGGAGCGCTGGCCAATATGGGCGCCCAACTCGGCGCCGGCGTCATCAGCATGAGGTACTCGCGCGCCGATGAAGCCCAGGCCGACGCGGTTGGCGCCATCATCATGTACAAAGCCGGTTACAATCCCATCCGGCTGGCGCAATTCTTCCTCAGGCTGGAACAGAAGGCAAGAAGTGGCGGGCCGCAGTTCCTCAGCGACCACCCCGATCCCGGCAACCGCGTCCAGGCCGTGCAGGACGAAATCAGGAACTGGCCGGCGCGCCAGTACCACGACAGCAGCCCGGAATTCGCGCAGGCCAAGCAGGACGCGAGCAGCATTCGCGCCTATTCCGCGCAGCAGATTCATCAGATGGCGCAGAGCGGCCAGATCCACGACGTCAGCGGCCCTGACGACGACCAGACCGCGCCTGCTTGCTCGCGCAACCGATCGTCGTCGGAGGTCATGCCCAGCGGCGGCTTCGAGCGCTTCCAGGGACCGTTCTCCCTGGAATATCCCAGCAACTGGCAGCCCCTACAGGGCCAGCAGTCCGGCTCAGTCACTTTCGCGCCGCAGTCCGGCGTTGCACAAAACGGAATTTCTCATGGCGCGGTGGTTTCACCGTTCCAGCCGCAGAACACCAATGACTTCGACGGCGCCACCCAGCAGTTGATCGCCAGTCTCCAGCAGCAGAATCCTGGCATGCGCCAGGCCGGCAATATTCAGAAAATCCGCGTCAACGGCGTGTTGGGGAGGTCGGTAGACCTGCTGGGCCAATCGCCCCTCGCCGGTCGCGATGGGCAGCCGCTGCAGGAGCGCGATTGGCTGGTCACGCTGCCCGGCAACGACGGCGCCGGGGTCTCGCTGATCTTTGTCGCTCCGGAGAATGACTTCTCCCGCCTGCGCCCCACCTTCGAGCAGATGCTGAAGAGCTTCCACCTGAATCAGTAGGCTTCAGTCGTCAGCAAGAAACCAAAAGCCCGGTCACATGACCGGGCTTGTCGCTTTTGGCCGTCGACCGTCGACTGCCGACCGTCACCCCTTCTTCAACTCAATCAGCACCTGCTTCGCGACGTCCTTGAGCGTCTCGAACACGCCGACGCCCTGGACCGCCACTGACTCAAACACCGGTTCGGAGCGTTTTGCCAGTTCTTTCTTCAAACTGTCCACCGGCAAGGCATTGGGCAGGTCGCGCTTGTTCAACTGGAGCACGTACGGGATCTTGGTGAAGTCGTACCCGTGCTCCTTCATGTTGTCGCGCAGGTTCTCCAGGGCTTCCACGTTGGCGTCCATGCGCTCATCCTGGGAGTCGGCGACGAACACCACGCCATCCACTCCGCGCAGGATCAGCTTGCGGCTGGCGTCATAGAACACCTGCCCCGGTACGGTGTAGAGGTGGAACCGGGTCTTGAAGCCGCGCACCGTCCCCAGGTCCAGCGGCAGGAAGTCGAAAAACAGGGTGCGATCGGTTTCCGTGGCAAGGGAAATCATCTTCCCTTTCTGTTTTTCGGAAGTCTTGTCGAAAATGTATTGCAGATTGGTGGTCTTGCCGCCCAGGCCGGCGCCGTAGTAGACGATCTTGCAGTTGATCTCGCGCGCTGCGAAATTGATGAAACTCAAGACAGTCCTCAAGTCCGGCGCAGCGCGGGCCTGTGGCGGCCTGCGACGCACCGCAAATTCCTATCTACTCCACAGCTGGAGAAAAACTGTTTATATCACAGCGCCCGCAGCGTACAAGTGACTCAAGGGGTCGGACGCTGCGGCGGCAACGGGTAATATCCCTGCCTCGAGTTGACCCTCAATCCCGGCTGGTCCACCCTGACCTCGACATCCCGGTACTTGCTCGAGGGCGTGGCCCGCGTCGTGTAGCCGATGGTGTACTGGTTGCGGGCTTCTTCCGTCAGGCGGCTGTAGGCCTGTTCGATGGCGGACGGGCTGAACTCGCTGAACACCGCGCCGCCGGTGGCGGAGGCGTATTTCGGCAAGACGTCGCCGTAGCCCATCTTCGGGAGGTGAATCTTCTGTGCTTGCCCGTAGCCCGGAATCGCCGCTCCCCCCACACCCACCGCGTACACCGAAATCTGATTCGTCAGCAGGACCTTCAGCACCTCGCCGTACGTCGCCGACGAGTGGAACTCCGTTCCGTCACTGACCACGAAAATCACCTTGCGCCGCGTCGGGCTTCCCCGCGCCAGGTCCAGCGCCGCCTGCAGCACGGCGTCGTTCAGCACCTTGGCTTCGCGTTGCCCCGTATAACTGGGCGTCGGGTTCTGCCCGGGATCAACCGGCCGGCCGTTCACCGAAGGCGGATAGCCAAACGGGCCGCCCACCACCGGCGCTCCACCCGAGCGCGCCGTCGCTTTCTTGCGGATCCGGTCCATCGCCTGGCTGACCTTGTTGCTGCTGGTCGGCGTGAACTCCTGGACCTTCTGCACCGTCGTGCCGAAGGTGTACAGTCCGACCTCATCGAACTGCCCGAACGCCCCCACCAGCGCCGGTAGCGAATCGCGCACCTTGCGGAATTCCACCTCCTGGATGCCCAGGTCAATGACCACCGCCGCGGTCAGCGGAAACGGATCGCTGGTGAAGAAAGTCATCCGCTGCTCCACCCCATCTTCCAGCACGCGAAAATTCTGCCGCGACAATCCTTCCACCAGGTGTCCCGACCCGTCTTTCACCGTCACCGGCACCACCACGAAGTTCACGTTCTTGGTCAGGGTGAAGAGTTCGTCGCGGCCGCTGCCCGGGATCAGCCCGGCGCCGCCCGGCGGCACGGTGGTGATTTCCGCCGGCGGCGGCGGCGTGACGGTTTCGTTGGCGGCGGGAAACTTCTCCACCGGACGGCTGGCCGACGGCGCATCGGGAATGTTCGACTGGCCGGTGGGAGGCGTACCGGGCGGTTGTTGTGCCAGGGCAGGACCGGAGGCCAGCGCCAACAGCAGCGCCGCCACAGCCGTGCCACGCGTCTGGTTGCGACGTTTCGCTTCCTTCATCATCTTATTTCCCATGCTGACAGCAACATTCTTGTCCAGCGGCACTCTTATCATAGGGAGCACTAGTTTAGAATAGACCCAAGCGAGCCGGAAAGACTCAGAGAAGTGTATGGCCCACTCCTTCCCGAAAACTGCGGTTCTGATTGCGGTCCTGTTCGGCGTGGCCGCAACCGCGCTCGCCCAGGAATCGTCCCCCCAGCGCGAGACTGACGACACCGTCCAGACCTTCAAGGTGGACGTGAACGTCGTCAACGTGTATTTCAACGTCAAGGACAAGCACGGCCTGCTGATCTCCACCCTTGCCAAGGACCAGTTCGAAATCTACGAGGACGGCAAGCCGCAGACCATCAAGTACTTTTCCGCCGAATCCAATCAGCCCCTCACCCTCGGCATGCTCATTGACAGCAGCGTGAGCCAGGAGCGCGTGCTCCCCATCGAGAAGGAAGTGGGCGCGGCGTTCCTGCGCGAAGTCCTGCGCGAAAAGGACCTGGCGTTCGTCATCGGCTTCGACGTAAACGTTGACCTGTTGCAGGACTTCACCAACGACCCGCGCGACCTGCGCGCCGGCATGAATCGCGCGCGCATCAACGGCGGCGGTGGCGGAGGAGGCCTGCCCGGCCTGGGCGGCGGTCCCATCCCCATCAGCAACCCGAAAGGCACCTTGCTCTACGACGCCGTCTATCTTGCCTCCAATGAAAAGCTGGGGCGCGAGGTCGGCCGCAAGGCCATGATCCTGCTCACCGACGGCGAGGACCAGGGCAGCAGCTTGAAGATCCGCGACGCCATCGAGGCTGCCCAGAGGGCGGATGCCATGGTGTACGTGCTGCTCATCGCCGACCGCGGCTTCTACGGCGGGTTTGGCTACTCCGGTGACAAGGACATGAAGAAGCTCTGCCAGGAGACCGGCGGCCGCGTCATCGAGGTTGGCAACAAGCAGGACAAGCTCAAGCAGGCGTTCGACCAGGTGGCGGCCGAACTCCGCAGCCAGTACAGCATCGGCTACACGCCCACCAACAACAAGCGCGACGGTACCTATCGCAAGGTGGAAGTGAAGGCCAAAGGCAGCGATTACCGCGTGCAGGCGCGCGCCGGCTACTACGCGCCTTCGTCCCGGGACCGCGCCGGCGGCGAGCCGTAGATTGGGGCCGCCAATCCCGTTTCGGTCCTGCTTTTCCGGCCGGGCAGCCAGTCCTGCGTGCCGGCGGAGGGCGATTGTGCGACCATACGATGTTTGATCCGAAGTGCGGCCATGTTCATCCTCGCAAAGGAGACCCGCTATGATCACTCGCGTTGTCGAGATCAAAACCAAGCCCGGCAAGGCCAAGGAACTTTGCCGCAAGCTGCACAATGACGTGCTTGGCATTCTGCAGTCCCATCCCGGCTTTGTTGACGAAATCGTTCTCATCGCCGACCACGACGCCGACCAGGTGCTCGCCATGAGCTTTTGGAAGACCAAGGCTGACGCCGCGGACTTTCACCACCTGGAGTTCAAGCGCATCAATGAAATGATCCAGCACCTGGCGCACACCGCGGCCAAGGTGCACATCTATGACGTCGAGACCTCGACCGTGCACCACGTCGCCAAGGGAAAGGCCACGCCGGCGGCGGTGGCCTTGTAACCACGGATCGCCAGGGATTTCGCGGATAAGAGCACAACGCGGAGACTGCACCCGGTCTCCGCGTCATTTTTTGGTCAATGGCTAGCGCAGTACCGCCGCCAGGTCGCCGCGCTTGAGGACTTCGGCGACCCGCGCGAAATCCGCAGCGAGGCTGCGATCGTGCTCCAAAGGCGGGCAGACGGCACGAATCGCTGCCATGGCCTGCTGCGCGCGCTTGCCGGGCTTGAGCGGCGCCAGAAAGTCCAACGCTTGCGCCGCGGCGATGGCTTCGATGGCGAGCACGTGGAGCGCATTGGCAAGAATCTTCTTCAACTTGATGGCCCCGGTCATTCCCATGGATACGTAATCTTCCTTGTTGCCGGAGGTGGTGATGGAATCCACCGAGGCGGGGTGCGCCAGCACCTTGTTCTCGCTGACCAGCGCCGCGGCGGTGACCTGCGCCATCATGAATCCCGAGTTCAGTCCGGCGGCGCTCGCCAGAAACGGCGGCAGCCCCTCGTTGAGCGAGGGGTTCACCAGGCGCTCGATGCGGCGCTCGGAAATTCCGGCCAGCGCGCTGAGCGCAATGGCGAGAAAGTCGAGCGCGAAGGCCACCGGTTCGCCGTGGAAGTTTCCGCCGGAGAGGACGTCGCCGTGCGGCTCGGCCGGTTGCCGCGCACCGACCTGCTTGGGCGCGACGAAGACCAGCGGGTTGTCCACCGCGGAGTTCATCTCGATTTCCAGCACTTGCGCGCAGTAGTTGAGCGCGTCGTAGACGGCGCCGTGCACCTGCGGCATGCAGCGCAGCGAATAGGCGTCCTGCACGCGCCCGCACTGGCGGTGCGACTCGCGGATGGCGCTGCCTTCCAGCATGCGGCGCAGATTGGCGGCGCTGCGCATCTGCCCGGTATGCGGGCGAACGTGCTGGATGCGCTCGTCGAAGGCGACATCGGTGCCGCGCAGCGCGTCGGCCGACATGGCGCCGATCACGTCGGCGGAATCCGCCATGTTCTGCGCCGTCAGCAGCGCCAGGGCGCCCACCGCGACCATCGCCTGGGTGCCGTTGATCAGGGAGATGGCTTCCTTGGCTTCCAGCTTCAGCGGCTTGATGTCGGCGCGCTTGAGAGCCTCGCTGCCGGGATGGCGGCGGGCGTGCGGATCGCCGAGGCGCCGCGGCCGCCGCAATTTCGGGTCGGAATGCCAGGCTTCGCCTTCGCCGATCAGCACCAGCGCGAGATGAGCCAGGGGCGCGAGGTCGCCGCTGGCGCCCACGCTGCCTTGCGACGGAACCACGGGATGCACGCCGCGGTTGAGCATCTCGCAGAGCGTGTCAATCACCTCGGTGCGAACTCCGGAATATCCCTTGGCGAGGGAATTGGCGCGCAGCAGCATCATGGCGCGGACTTCCGCCTCGCTGAGCGGCTCGCCGACTCCGACCGCGTGCGAGCGCAGCAGGTTTACCTGGAGTTCGCGGATCTGTTCGGGCGCGATGCGGACGTCGGAGAGTTTGCCGACGCCGGTGGTGACCGCGTAGGCGACTTCGTTCCGTTCGACGATGTCGTCCACCACGCTGCGCGCCGCCTGCACGCGCAGGCGCGCGTCCGGGTCGAGCAGCACGGGACGCCGCTCGTACACCGCCTCGCGCAGCTCGTCGAGCGTGAGTTCGGAGCCGTTGATGTGGAGCACTTTCATGTGGCGTCTTGACTTTAGGACGGCATCGGTTTGGAGGTCGCAGATTTTGCTACCGCCGCAATCGCGTCCAGCTTTTCACGTACTTCTACGTCCAATCTATCCGCTGGCACTAGCAATGCGAGTTCTTGGAAGTTCTTCTTTGCCATTACGTTTGGTAGGCCGAGTTTCTTGAAGTAATTTTCGAACAACGGGGTGAGAAAATCGTCGCTCACCTTCATGTTTCCGTCCCAGGGTGATCCACGTCCCAGAGTGCGCAGAGCATCTTCCAATTCCTTTATGGATTCTCTCATCACAGCTAAGCGCCGGTTTGCCTCGGAATCGGCAAACAGCGGCCCGCCAGACCCCGCTATGCCGGTCTGCGTCGCATATGCTTCCAAAGTCTCTGGGTAGCAGAAATAATTCTCAATCTCTTTCTTCTGCCAAGTAAATCCTAATGCGCCTAGGTTTGCAGGCAAGTCCCGCTCTAGGCGATCAAATATAGCGATACCCTTAAGTTCTTGCACCGCCTCCCGCAGGCCGAAGAAGTGCCTCGCGACATCCGCTGGCTGATTTCCAACGTAATGCACGAACGGCGTTTCGAGAGTATCTAAACCTGCCTTGTGCCCAAGCCGTCGTGCAAATGCCCGGAGAATGGCTAGGTCGGTCGATCCTTCCAGGTAGAGTACCCAGCCTGTCTGTTCAGCTTGGTAATACTGGTCGAAACCAATTTCCTCAAGAGCCTTCATCAGTTGACTGCCACGGTCGTTGATTCGGTGTGGTTTGCCGACAAATGCGATTACGACATCCCTCCCTGCAGCTTCATTGAGTAGCACTTCTGAGTGGCTGGCGGCGATGACCTGGTTTGCGTTCTCCACCGCAACATCAGAGAGGATTTGGTAGATTTCGCGTTGTCTCAAAATCTCTAAATGCGCATCCGGCTCGTCTAACAAGAGAACTGCATTGGGATTGGCGTACATGTATGCCAATAGTAAGAGTGTCTGTTGCAGTCCTCGACCAGAAGACGATAAATCAAGTTGCACATCGTTTTCACGATATGTCATCTCGAGTTCGCCGCGTTCTGGTATGTATTTCGGACTATCCAATCGAGAACCGAACAGCGACTCTATCTGCGTTACCAGTTTTTCCCACAGTCCGTGATCGGTGCTTGCAATGACATAGCAGAGGTTTCTGAGGACTTCTGCTGTCTTGCCCTCGCCAATACGGACGTTGATTGCTCCTTGATCTAACCGGGTCTCATTAGCCGCAAGACCGGACATAGGCGGCAGAAATGCTACTTGCACCTCGCCTGCTTCTTCCGGTATCGGCATTCGATTTGCTCCCTCGTCTTCGGACATGCGCAATGGCCTACAGTAAAAAGACTCCTCATTGGCATAATCGAATTCGAGACCGCATTGCCACGCTTTATCCCTGGTGACGCCCTCAATTACAATATCGACTCTCACGTTTTGCGTTTTGGTTACCTGCCCCTTCTCCGTCTTCTGGACGTCACGGACGTGCAGATTTCTCCAAAGAAGGTTTGCAGACGGGATCGGTATGGACACTAAGTCTCGACGGTTGATCGTGACTCCTGGTCTCTTCTCTGGCGTGCCCTTGCCCCGTCGCCGTTCATTCCATCGGCTCACGCCCGCCTGCCACAAGGCGAGAGCCTGCAAAGCCGATGTTTTGCCAGAGTTATTTGGACCGATGAAGACTACAGGATTGCCGAGGTCTACAACGACCTCGCCGAACCGCTTGAAATTCTTGATGCGAAGTTTTGTGAGCATGTGCGTTCTTTCAACAGTTAGGATCAAATAGCTCGTCTGAAAACCGTCAGATACTTTTCCGGCAGCGGGCGCTTGTTCATATCCGCATCGGTCACGATGTGCGTGGTTTCGCCTTCCGCCAACAGCGTACCGTCGCTCTCACGCACCGCTTCGTACGCAAAATGGATCAGCGATTCGCGCGCGTTCTTCAGGCGCGTGCGGATGGTGATCTGATCATCGTACCGCGCCGGAGCCTTGAAGCGGCAACGCGCGTCCACCACCGCGATGAAGCACTGGTCTTGGCGTTCCATTTCCTTGTAGGTAAAACCGAGCTGGCGCAGCAGTTCCACGCGACCGACCTCGAACCAGATGAAATAGTTCGAGTGGTAGACCACGCCCATCTGGTCGGTCTCGGCGTAGCGGACGCGGATTGTCGTGATGTTGGTCACCGTCGCTATATTTGCGGGTCTATCGGTCTATCAGTCTCTCGGTCGGTCAGTCCGACGGGCCACGGACGACCGACAGACCGATAGACTTAGCTGCTCCATTTTGGCTTCCGCTTTTCCAGGAAGCTGGTGACTCCTTCGCGAAAATCTTCGGTGGTGCGAATGCGGGCGTTGTCCTCCACCGCCTGCGCGATCTGCTCGTCGAGCGAGCGCGCGAGAAATCCGTTGATCAGTTTCTTGGTCAGGCGCACCGACGACGGCGAATTCTCCAGCAACTGCGCCGCCAGTTCGCGGGCGCGCGGCATCAGGCGGTCAGGCGCGACGACCTCGTTCACCAGCCCGTAGCGATGCGCCTCGGCGGCGTCGAAGAGCCGTCCGGTGAGCAGCAGGTCGCGCGCGATCTTGTGGCCGACTTGCCAGACCAGAATCGAGGAGACGATTGCCGGGACAAATCCGATCTTTACCTCGGTGTAGCCGAACTTCGCTTCCGGCACCGCCAGCGTGAAGTCGCACATGGTGGCGATGCCCGTTCCGCCGGCGATAGCCGCGCCGTTCACGGCGGCGATGGTGGGAAGAGGAAATTCGTAGATGCGGCGGAAAATCTGCGCCATGCGCGCGGAATCTTTGAGATTTTCTTCGTGCGTCTTGCCCAGAAGAGCCTTGAGTTCGTCCAGGTCCAAACCAGCGCAGAACGCCTTGCCCGCTCCGGTGATGATGAGAACCTGCGCAGGGGAGCGTTCTGCCTCATCGAGCGCGCTCATCAATTCCGCAAGCAATTCAAAGCTGACAGCATTGCGCTTCTCGGGACGATTCAGGGTGATGAGCGCGATGCGGTCTTCGTGGGCGAGCGTGAGCGTCTTGTAGGACATAGAAGCGAACCACGGATTTTCACGGATTCACACGGATAAAGCAAACCAACTATCGATCCGCGAAAATCCGTGGAGATCCGTGGTTAGGTTTTGTGCTTCGCCGCAATATCGGCGTTTATGCGGATGACACTGTCGAGTGGCTTGCGGATGGGCACTTCGGCGCCGTGCTGCGCCAGCGCTTCCAGAACTTTTTCGGTCGGGATATTGCCCACGAGTTCGTCCTGCGCGAAGGGACAGCCGCCTAGGCCGCCGATGGCGGAATCGAAGCGTCGAATGCCGGCATCATAAGCGGCGAGAATCTTGTCCACCGCTTCGGCGGGACGGCTGTGCAGGTGGACGCCGATATCGAGATAGTCGTACCGGGCAAGCACCGCGGCAACGAGGGCGCGAATCTGATCGGGCGTGGCCAGGCCCACGGTGTCGGCAAGCGAAATGGAACGAGTGCCGGTCTTTTCGATCAGGTCCACGGCTTCGAGAACTTCGTCGGCGCTCCACGGATCGTTGTAGGGATTGCCGAACGCCATCGAGATGTACACCACGACATCGAGACCGGCGCTGTCGGCCTTCTCCTTGATTTTCTCCAGCGTGTCGTAGGCGTCCTCCAACGTCTGGTTCTGGTTTTTCTGCAGGAATGTGGGCGAGACCGAATAGGGAAAACCGAGGGTGTGCACGGCCTCGGTGGCGACGGCGCGCTCGGCGCCTTTTTCGTTGACCACGATGCCGATGATTTCGACGTCGTCGGGCGGATCAATCTGCTTCAGCACCTCTTCCGAGTCGGCCATCTGGGGCACGGCCTTGGGCGAAACGAACGACACGGCGTCAATGTGCTTGAACCCCGCCCCGATCAGCGCGCGCAGGTAAGCAGCCTTGACCTCGGTAGGGATCTGGCCCTTGAGGCCTTGCCAGGCGTCGCGGGGGCATTCGATGAGTTTCAGGTTGTCGGTCATCGGTTATCGGTTGTCGGTGAAACCAATTTGCCGCTGCAGAACGCGGATGAACGCGGATCGTCTCTTGTTCCATCAACTCCGAGCAAAGCCCGAAGGGCGATTGATGGCAGCCCAGCGATTCACCACCCCAAGCCCGGAGGGCGATTGAAGGCAGCCCAGCGATTCATCGCTGGGTAATGATGCACCAGTCGCGAAAGAGTCCGGCAGGACGATTGAGAACTCATCCGAACACGTCATTGGGATCAAAATCGATTCCGCTCTTCTTTAGCAACTGAAGCAGTTCTTCCTCAAACGTGTGTTTTGCATGGTGTTCCTTTTGGTTGCAAATGTAACGCACGACAACGTCCTTTTGGGACGCGCTCACGCTCAACGCGGCGTAACCTTCCTGCCAGGCAAAGCGGCATTGAAGATTCTCGTTGCACCACTTGGAGGAGCCGCCCTTGATCAGTTGAACGGCTTTGGCCAAAGGCATCGTGGCAGGAATCGCCAGTAATGCGTGGGCATGATCGTACGTACCGCCGACGGCCACTGCCGTGGAACCATTTTTTCGGGCGATTCCGCCCATGAACGCCCATAAGCGGGGCTGAGTATCTTCCGGGATGAGCTTCTGCCGTCCCTTGGTGCTGAAGATCACGTGCACGCGATTGTTGACGAGAGCATGCGGCATTGCTTTTCAACCGTCCTGCCGGACTGACCGGGTTTTGGGATGCGCGTACCCAGCGATAAATCGCTGGGCTGCCATCAAGCGTCCCCGGGGGACGCGTGATCAAGCTCCGGCCACCGCCGCGCGGACGATGCCGAGTTTCCCCAATCTGCCGCGAACGCTTGGTCATTTGATAAGTGGTTGATCTGCGTGCATCTGCGTTCATCAGCGGCCAATTGTTTTTTAGATCGCCCGATCACCCGATCACCGGATCACCCGATCAGGTTTGTAAAACTCCCACCTTGAACTCCGGCACCTCCGGGTTCAGCGCGGCGGCTTCCAGCGCGCGGGTGATGGCGTCGCGGGTCTCCAGCGGGTCAATAATCTTGTCAATCCACAAGCGGGCGGCGCCGTAGCGCGGGTCGATCTGTTCGTCGTAGGTCTTCTTCACCGAGTCGAACAGCTCTTTCTTTTCCTCGTCGCTCAGCTTCTTGCCGCCGCGTTCCAGTTGCTTGATCTTGATTTCGGCCAGCGTGCCCGCCGCCGAATCACCGCTCATGACGGCGTATCGCGCGGTTGGCCAGGCGAACAGGAAGCGCGGATCGTAAGCCTTGCCGCACATCGCATAATGTCCCGCGCCGAACGAGCCGCCGATAATCACGGTAATCTTCGGCACCACGGAATTCGACACGGCATTCACCATCTTCGCGCCTGCCTTGATGATCCCGCTCCACTCGGCGTCGCGCCCGACCATGAATCCATTGACGTCGTGCAGGAAGACGAGCGGCACCAGGTTCTGGTTGCAGTCCATGATGAAGCGCGCGGCCTTTTCCGCCGACTCGGTGTAGATGACGCCGCCGAACTCGATGCGCTTGTGGCCCGACTCGTCAATCTGCTGCTGGTGCTGCTTCTGGTTGGCGACGATACCGACGGCGAAGCCGCCAATGCGCGCGTAACCGCAGAGCACCGTCTTGCCGTACTCGGCCTTGTACTCGTCGAAGCGGCTGCCGTCCACGATGCGCGCGATGATTTCCTTCATGTCGTAGGGACGCGCGGGATCGGATTCGTAGATGCCGTAAATTTCCTCGGCGGCGTAGAGCGGCGCCTCCGGTTTCTTGCGATCAAACGGGGAGAGGCGGCGGTAGCCCATCTTCTCCACCAGCGAGCGGATGCGCGCCAGGCAGGCTTCGTCGTTAGGCTCGTGAAAATCAATCGTGCCGCTGATTGCGGAATGCATGGCGGCGCCGCCGAGTTCTTCCGCGGAATACGTCGCCCCGATGGCCGCTTGTACCAGGGCGGGCCCGGCGAGGAAGAGTCCGCTGCCGTCGGTCATCAGGACGTTGTCACACATCACCGGCAGGTAGCCGCCGCCGGCGACGCACATCCCCATGATGGCGGCGATCTGCGGAATGCCCATGGCGGTCATGACGGCATTGTTGCGGAAGACGCGGCCGAAATCGTCGGTGTCGGGGAAAACGTCTTCCTGCAAAGGAAGGAAGACGCCGGCGGAGTCCACCAGGTAGATGGTCGGGATGCGGTTATCAATCGCGATGTTCTGCGCCCGGATCACCTTCTTCGAGGTCATGGGGAAGAAGGCGCCCGCTTTCACGGTGGCATCGTTGACGATCAGCATGACCAGCCGGCTGTGAATGCGGCCGAGGCCGGTGACGACGCCCGCCGCCGGCGCGCCGCCCCACTCTTCGTACATGCCGAAGGCGGTGTAAGCGCCGATCTCGAAGAACTCGCTGCCGGAATCGAGCAGCAGGGCAAGCCGCTCGCGCGCGGTGAGGCGGCCCTTCTTGTGCTGCGCCTCGATCGCATTCGCGCCGCCGCCCTGGCGGATTTCTTCTTCCTCGTTGTGGATACTGGCGACCAGGTCGGCCATGGCGCGCATGTTCTTCTCGAAGCGCGCCGAAGTGGCGTCCACGCGGGATTCGATGACGCTGTTAGCGGCCGAAGATGCGGTCTGCTGGGTACGGTCTGCCATCAAGGGATCACCGGAAACTGGTTACGGTATAACAGCGTGGCGCGTGGGCGCAAACCTACCCTTTGTATCAGGGCACGACTTAAGTCGTGCCGCTACCTGAAGCCGCGCCCTGATACACAATCGTACCCGCGTTCACCATTCAGATTGAGGCGACCGGAATTGCCGTCACGTCCTCCACCAGCCCGACTTCCTTTTGCAGGAACGGCTCGGCGTAGGTGACGCCGGCGAGCAAGCCGTAGAAGCGCGCCATGGTTTCCAGGCGCGTCCGGATTTCCGCGTGCTGTGGAAACAGCCCGCTCCCGGCCTGCTGGTCGGTGTATTGCGACTTGTAGGCCATCAGCGCCTCCAAGCGCGCTTCGAACTGGTCGGTGATGTCGACGACGAACGTGGGGCGGATGTCGTAATAGAGAGTCGCGTAAACAATCTTGAACGGGCGGTGCGGGGAGTGGCCAGTGGTCAAGGGGTCAGCCGGGCCGACGTTGATGGCGAGCGAGTCGGCGCGCACCGGCGACACATCGAGCTTGGTCAGGCCGGCGAGAAAGCACGCTTCGTAGCCCAGGGTGGAGCAGGTGTAGTGATCGGGATGGCGGCCCTGCCAGTAGGGAAGAATGACGACGCGCGGGCGCAACGCACGAATGACGGAGGCGACTTTCAGCTTGTTGTCGAACGTGTTTTCGACGCGGCCGTCGGGAATGTCGAGAGCGCCGCGCCAGGAGACTTTCAGGATGCGGGCGGCTTCGGCGGCTTCGCGCTCGCGGTCCTGGGCGGTGCCGCGCGTGCCCATCTCGCCGCGGGTGAGGTCGAGGATGCCGGTGCGATGGCCGAGCGCCGCCATCTTCCGCAGCGTGCCGCCGCAGGTCTGCTCGGCGTCGTCGCGGTGAGCGGCAATACTAAGAATGTCAACCACAGGGGGCACAGAGGTTGGTGAATTGTTCATTTCGCTTCAGCTTGTTCGCGTTTCCTGAAAGATGCGCGGCGGAGAAGATATGAATCAGAAAACCTCCGTGTCCTCTGTGGTTATTTTTTTCTCTGCACCAGGAACCGCGCCAGCGACTTGAGCGTGTTGGCGCGGTCGCCGAAGGGATCCAACTGCAAGCACGCGGAGATGACCAGGTCATCCGCCTTCCGTGATGACGCTTCAATTCCGAACAGCGCCGGGTAGGTGGCCTTCTCGGCCGCCATGTCCTTGCCGGCGGTTTTGCCCAACTGCTCGGAAGATTGCGTGACGTCGAGAATATCGTCGGCGATCTGGAATGCGAGGCCGGCTTTCAAACCGAAGGAGCGCAATTTCGCGACCTCGGTTTCGGTGGCGCCGGCGTAAATCCCGCCGCTCACCACGCTGGCGGTGATCAGCGCCGCCGTCTTGGAGCGGTGAATATATTCCAGGGTTTCCGCGTCGGGCTTCTTGTGCTCGGCCTCCAGGTCCATGACCTGGCCGCCGATCATGCCGGCGATGGTGCCGGTGGCGTGGGCGATCTGCTCGATGATGCGGATGCGCGCCTCGGCGGGGCACGACATCCGCGCCAGAACTTCATACGCGTAAGTCTGCAGCGCGTCGCCGGCGAGGATGGCAATCGCGTCGCCGAATACTTTATGGCAGGTGGGACGGCCGCGGCGCAGGTCGTCATTGTCGAGCGCGGGAAGATCGTCGTGGATGAGCGAATAGGTGTGCAGCATTTCCAGCGCGGCGCCGAGTTCTTCGATGCCGAGGGGCAGCACCTTGCCGACCATGCGAGCCGCCTCGATGCAGAGGATCGGCCGCAGCCGCTTTCCCCCGGCGAAGACGCTGTGCCGCATCGCCTGGTGGATGGAGGCGGGGTACTGCGTCGCCGCAGGCAGCAGCCGCTCCAGCGCTTCATCGGTGATCGCACGTCCTTTTTCCAGAATGTCGGCAAGCATAAACGCGTCAGTATAGCAGTCAGATTACGACCCGCTAGTGCGCTTGTCACGGCGCGGATGTTCGTGAATAGTACGAGCGCTATGGGAAACAGGCGGGGACAGAAACCGAAACGCAGCCGTCCACGGATGCCAAAAGGCTACGGCATGCCGAAGGGAAGCAAGGGCATGCTGGCGTGGGCGGAGGTCGAGAAAAAGATCGCCAACGCGCATAACTACTGGGTCTGCACCACGTGCCCCGACGGGCGCCCGCACACCGTGCCGGTTTGGGCGGTGTGGGTGGACGGGGCGGTGTACTTCGGGACCGACCGTAGTTCGCGCAAGGCGCGCAACATCCTGGCAAATCCGGCGATGGTGATTCACCTCGAGCTGCAAAAAGAAGCGGTGATCCTGGAAGGGATGGCGGAAGAGGTGACCAATCGCGCGATGATGAAGCCGATTGATGAGGCCTACGCCAGGAAATACAAAATGCGGCTGAGCGACGCGCCGGGCGAGATGTTGCTGGTCAGGCTGCGGCCGCGAGTCGTGCTGGCATGGACGGAAAAGGAATTTGCCAGCAGCCCGACGCGCTGGGAGCTTCCGCGCGAGTAGCGGACGCGCTCGGCGTCTCCGTGTCTCCGTGGTAAGTCGATGTTCTATAATTCGCGGTTCTGCACGCCCGCGGCTTGGGGTAAGTCGTGGCGCGACCTTTTTCTTCATGGTGGAGGATGGATGCGGCGTCTTGGAGCGGTATTGGTTTTTTGCGCTTTCTTGTTTGTGATGACAGCCAAGTCGCAGGCGCCGCAGCAGCCGAATGTTCCGGCGGCCACGCTGCAAGCGCCGGGGCCGAATACCGAACCGGACGAGCCGCAGGGACCGGGCCGGCGCATGCGCGGCTATTCGGACGCGGACGCGCGCACCGAGCGCGACTGGGAGTCGAAGTTCCGCGCCCTCCCCGAGCCGGGCCGCGCGCGCGATTACATGCAGCGGTTGTCGGCGCGTCCCCACCACGTGGGCTCGCCTTACGACCAGGAAAACGCGCAGTGGCTGTTGAGCACGTTCAAGTCGTGGGGACTGGACGCGCACATCGAAACCTTTGAAGTCCTGTTCCCGACGCCGAAGCAGCGGGTTGTTGAACTGCTCGAACCGGTGAAGTTTACGGCCAGGCTGCAGGAGCCGACGGTGCCCGGCGATGCCACGAGCAATCAGCACGCCGAGCAGCTTCCCACCTACAACGCGTACTCCGCGGATGGCGACGTGACTGCGCCGCTGGTGTACGTCAACTACGGCGTGCCCGCGGATTATGAGCAGCTTGAGCGGCTGGGCATTTCGGTGAAAGGCGCGATCGTGATCGCGCGCTACGGGCAGTCGTGGCGCGGCATCAAGCCCAAGGTTGCGGCCGAGCACGGCGCGGTCGGGTGCATCATTTATTCCGACCCTCGCGAGGACGGCTACTTCGAAGGCGAAGTATTTCCCAAGGGGCCGTTCCGTCCCAAGGACGGCGTGCAGCGCGGCAGCGTCATGGACATGCCGATCTATCCCGGCGATCCGCTCACGCCGGGCGTGGGCGCAACCCCGGAGGCGAAACGCCTGCCGCTGAACCAGGTCAAGACGCTCACCAAAATTCCGGTGCTGCCGATCTCCTACGCCGACGCGACGCCACTGCTGGAAAATCTATCCGGGCCGGTCGCGCCGGAGAACTGGCGTGGCGCGTTGCCCTTCACCTACCACGTGGGGCCGGGCGCGTCGAAGGTGCACCTGGCGGTGAAATCGAATTGGGACCGCAAGCCGGTGAACGACGTCATCGTGCGCATCCCCGGCTCGAAGTATCCGGACGAATGGGTGCTCCGCGGCAACCATCACGACGGTTGGGTCAACGGCGCCGAGGACCCGATTTCCGGCCTGGTGGGTGAGATGGAAGAGCTGCGCGGAATCAGCGAACTTCTGAAGCAGGGCTGGAAGCCGAAGCGGACCATGATTTACGCCGCGTGGGACGGCGAAGAGCCAGGACTGCTCGGCTCCACCGAGTGGGCCGAGGCGCACGCGCCGGAGTTGCAGCAGCACGCCGTCGCCTACATCAATTCCGACGGCAACGGGCGCGGCTATCTCAGCCTGATCGGTTCGCACACGCTGGAGCAGTTTCTCAACGATGTGGCGCGCGACATCACCGACCCGGAGAAGAACATTTCGGTGTGGAAGCGGCTGCAATTGCTGCGAATCAAGCGTGCGACGGAGCGGCAGCAGGAGCCGACGCAGCGCCGCAGCGGCCGGCCGCGGTCATCCGACCAGTCGGTCGAAGAACTCCGCACGAAGGGCGTATTGCACCTGGACGCGCTGGGCTCGGGGTCGGACTACACCGTGTTCCTCGACCACCTCGGCATCGCTTCGCTGAACATCGGCTACGACGGCGAAGACGATGGCGGGATTTATCACTCCGTCTACGACGACTTCTACTGGTACACGCATTTCTCCGACACCGACTTCGTGTACGCACGCGCGTTAGCCCAGACTGGCGGCACGGCGATGATGCGGCTGGCGGATGCCGAGCTGCTGCCCTTCAACTTCGCCAATTTTGCGACCGCGATCAAGACCTACGTTGACGAATTGCAGAAGCTCGCCACCGACGAGCGCAACCAGATCGTGGAGCGCAACCGCGAGCTTGACGAGGGAATGTTCGCGGCGACGTCGGACCCGCGCAAGCCGTACGTTCCACCGTCGAAAGAAGCGGTGCCGCCGTTCCTGAACTTTGCCCCGCTGCAAAACGGGCTGGACGCGTTGCAACGCAGCACCGAACGCTATGGCGCCGCCCTGCGCAAAGCGCAACCGAATGGCGGCGCAGCGCGGACTTCGCTGGCAAGCGTGAACGCGAAAATCATCCAGAGCGAGCGCGCCATGACGTTGCCCGACGGACTGCCGAACCGCCCGTGGTTCCGCCACCAGATCTACGCGCCGGGGTTGTACACCGGATACGGCGTCAAGACCATCCCCGGCGTGCGCGAGGCGATCGAGCAGAAGCAGTGGAAGCAGGCGGAGGAGCAGATGGTGCGCGCCGGCCAGGTCTTACAGAGCGAAGCCAAGGTGATTGACGAGGCTGCGGCGGCGCTGGAGAGCGCGGGGAAATAGGAAACTAACCGCGGATTTTCGCGGATCGACGCGGATCAGAAGCGATAATTCTCCATTTCCGGTCCGTGAGAGCCCGGTAAATCCGCGGTTCTCTTTCGGCAGCGCACACGCGCGGCCGCCCGCGCGGCCGAAAGCTGATCTGAGACGCGGAATTCTTGGACTACTTGCCCGACTTGAGCTGCTGCGTGAGCCAGTTCTCCAGGCCCATCTGGCCGATGGCCTCGAGTTGGCCTTCCAGATGGTCGGTGTGGCCCTCTTCGTCCTTGACCATCCGCTCGAAGAGCTCGCGCGAGCCGTTGTCGCCGGCGGTCACGCACACCTTGGCGGCCGCGTTGTATTGGTGAACGGCGTCCCTCTCATCCTTCAGATTGTCTTCGAGGATTGCCTGCACCTTCATGGAGATCTTTGGCTTGAGCGCCACCTTGACAGCGGGCTGGCCGTCGAGAAAAAGTATGCGTTCGATGAGGCCTTCGGCGTGGTGCATTTCGCCGATGGCTTGCTGCTTGATCTCGTCCCCCAGCCGGGCGTAACCCCAGTTGTGGCACATCTCGGCCTGCACCATGTATTGAACGATCGCGGTTAATTCGGCGCTGAGAGCAGCGTTCAGCTGCTCGATGACTTGTTCATTGCCGCGCATGTCTTCCTCCGGAAACGGACAATGTTCAACGAGAGTTCTGCGGGCCTGCGGTGACGCAGGACACAGGGCTATGGTTGTGGCGGGGGCGGCGCCCGCGCTCCATCAAGGTGGCGGTATTTCAGGCGCAGCCCCGGCGAAGCGCCGGGGCCCACCTCGGAATAAGCTCTATTTTCCCGCCTGCGTTGCCGCCGGTTTTTCCAGTCCCAACTGCGACAGCACAAACGCGTAATCGAAGGCGATCTCCTTCAAGTAGTCGTACCGTCCCGAAGAGCCGCCGTGCCCCGCCGCCATGTTGGTCTTCAGCACCAGGGGATTGCTGTCCGTCTTCAGCGTGCGCAGCCGCGCCACGTACTTGGCCGGCTCGTGATACATCACCTGGCTGTCGTTGAACGAGGTCTTCACCAGCATGGTCGGGTACGCCTTCTTTTCCAGGTTGTCGTAGGGCGAGTAGCTGCGGATGTACTTGTACTCGTCCGGCTTGTTCGGGTTTCCCCACTCCTCGTATTCGGAAACGGTGAGGGGCAGGGAAGCGTCGAGCATGGTGTTCACTACGTCCACGAACGGCACCTTGGCGATCACGATGCGGAACAGGTCGGGACGCAGGTTGGTGATGGCGCCCATCAGCAGGCCGCCGGCGCTGCCGCCCTGCACCACCAGGTTTGCCTTCGACGTGTACTTATTGGCGATCAGGTACTCGGCGGAATCAATGAAGTCGGTGAACGTGTTTTTCTTGTTGAACATCCTGCCGGCATCGTGCCAGGGCTTGCCCATGTCGCCGCCGCCGCGAATGTGCGCGACCGCATAGGAGAAGCCGCGATCCAGCAGCGGCAGCATGTTCGAGCTGAAAGTCACCGGGTAGGAGAACCCGTAAGAGCCGTACCCGGTGAGGAACATCGGATGCGCGCCGTTGGTCTGAAAATCCTTGCGGTACACGATCGAGATCGGAATGCGGGTGCCATCCCGGGCCGTGGCCCACAGCCGCTCCGATTTGTACTTGGCCGGATCGTAGCCCGGCACCTCCACCTGCTTGAGCAGCTTCGAGGTGCGCTTCTCCACATCGTAGTCGAACACGGAGCTCGGCGTGACCATGGATTGATAGCTGTAGCGATAGAGCCTGGCGTCGTACTCGCGATTGTTGTTCGGCGACGCGAAATAGACCGGCTCGGGCATTGCGATGCGATGCGTCGCGCCACTTTTGAAGTCCACCAGCGTCAGGTGCGGCAGCGCATTTTCGCGCTCAATCCGCACGTAGAAATCCTTGAAGACGTCGACGTTGCTCAGCATCACCGCCGGCCGGTGCGGCACCAGTTCTTTCCAGTTCTTCTCGCCCGGGTCGCTGACCGGCGCCGTGACCAGCCGGAAGTTGCGGCCCTGGTCGTTGGTGCGGATCAGGAACTGGTCGCCGTGATCGTCCACGTAATACTCGTGGTCCTGGCGGCGCGGGTTGATCAGCTTGAACTCGCCCGTGGGCTGGTCGGAGCGGAGGAAGCGCATTTCCGACGTGGTGTGACTGCCGATTTCCATCAGGATGTACTGGCGGCTGCGCGTGCGATGCACACCGACATTGAAGCGCTCGTCCTGCTCCTCGTAGACCAGGTCGTCGGGCTTGCCGGAACCGAGCGCGTGACGGTAGACGCGATAGTGCCGCTTGGCGTGATCTTCCACCGTGTAGAAGAGCGTCTTGTTGTCGGCGGCCCAGGCCACCGAGCCGGTTTTCTCCGCGACATCTTCCACCAGCGCCCCGGTGCGCAGGTCCTTCACATGCAGCTTGTATTGCCGGAAGCCGGTGTTGTCGGTGGAATAGGCCAGCAGGTTGGCGTCGTCGCTGACCATGAACGCGCCCAGCGACATGAACTTCTGTCCCTTGGCGAGTTCATTCACGTCGAGCGTGATCTGCTCGGGCGCTTCCAGCGTTCCGGCCTTGCGGCAGTGGATCGGGTACTGCTTGCCTTCCTCGGTGCGGGAGTAGTACCAGAAACCGCCTTCGCGGTAGGGAACCTGCACGTCGGTCTGCTTGATGTGTCCGAGCAGTTCCTGGTAGAGCGAATCCTGGAAAGCTTCGGTGCCGTGCATGACCGCGTCGGCGTAGGCGTTCTCGGCGTTGAGATAGGCGGCCACGTCGGGATTCTGCTTTTCGCGCAGCCAGAAATAGTTGTCAATGCGCTGATCGCCGTGGACGGTGACGTCCTTGGGAATGATCTTGGCGACGGGCGGCTTGGGGTTGCCGGTCTTGTCGGCGGCGACCGCGAGTGTGCTGATCAGAGAGGCGGTCATGAATGCCAGAAACAGAAAGATTGCGGTGCTCTTCATTGGATTCGTGCGCTCCTGGGCAGGATTCTAGCGTTAGCGGAACTCGCCAGTATAACGGGCAGGGAAGCCGGGTCAAGCGCTCGTGGTTGGTAGCTGGTGGCTCGGACCAGGCGCCCAGCTGCCAACTACCAGCTACACGCGTCCCACGGCACTCCAAGAGAACGGTGGGCCCGGAAATCGTGGATCGCAGCCGAAGGGCGTAGCGGCTCGGTTGCCCCGCGCTGGCTAGGGATGATGCTGGGCGACGCACGCAGTCCAGTTGATTCTTGGGTCCCACTGGCCGGTACACGCGTTATACATCTGGTAATGCGTGCAGCCGTCGTTCCACTGGCGATAGAACGGAGCCCAACATCCAGATGCAGGGCCCCACCAGGACCGGAATGGCCCAGGATGCGGATTGAGACAGCCGGCTTGAACGCGGAGCAGCCTCGGTTGTCGATCCTCGGTGGACACGTATCGCAGGCGGCCCGTCTCTTTTGATTGGGAAAGTACGTTGGGCAGTTCGATCGCTGGCAATTCGCTTCTGTTCAACGCGCTTTGGTCCAGCACTGGGGGATTCAGAGGCGGTTTCTTCGCCGGTCCGAGTGACCACTCGACAATTGACTGGGGCGGCATATATGCCAATTCAGGTCCGGGCCGCGCGATGGCAATGCAACCGTCTGAAGCAAAGTATGTAGCGACGATTTCGCCACGGCCATCGCTGTGGAGTACGACTCGATGTCCGCTTCCGTCGTGTTCGTGGGTGGCCTTCTCCTTGGTCACGGCGTCGGTGTACACACTCGTGTCCTTATTAATTCGAGTTGCCTTGTCGTTGGAGCGAGCAATCTCGCTTTTCTGCTGCTTTGTTGCAACCAACTCGCTGCGCACCTGGGCGAGCTCACCATAAAGCTTTACGGTGAAGTGAGCGGCGGTGTAGCAAACCACTATGAACGAAACGGCGAAGATTGCCCATCCTTTCAGCGGTATGCCAAGGAAATTTGCCGGCTGACCTGTCTTGTTGGCAGAATTCGTGTTGTCGGGGCCAGGATCGACCGCAGTTCCATCGTCATTCATCACCCACCTCGTTTCGCACTCCTACCATGCCTGGTGCCATTGAGGATACGAATTTGGCGGGCAAAGGCAGCAGGAATCTGAAGTCTGTTCTATTTTCGGAACAAGGCTGTGCTTCGTGGAGTACTTGGCGGACGTCCATCCTCCCGGAGGGCGCGCGTTTGAAAGCTCCTTCCAAGAAAGTCATGGGGTGGGACAGTCTGGAACAAAGGTACGGGCGTTAAACACCCTTCCAAGAGGTCCTTCAACCGTTCGGAATCAGCATCCGCTCGGTGGCGCGATGGCGGTAACTGAACATCTTGTTTAGTGCCTTGCGTACGAATAGCGCATTCGCCGCGTTGCCCAACTTCCCCCATCCGACGTCATATTCGACGATGTCGTTGATGAGGGTTCCCGCCCCGCTCTCCTGAAACGAGTGCGTGTGGTCCCAGTGCGCGAATGGACCACGGACCTGCGTGTCGCGGAAGTAAGCTCCGTATTCGAATTCGACGATGCGCGCCCGCCATCGCCGTCGCAACGGAAACTGCGGAAACAGCCGTACCGACATCTCGATCTCGGAACCCTCGCCGGCCAACCCGGGGTGGTCCGTGGGCGCCACCAGGTCCAGGCGAACGATGCGCGCGCCGGATTCCGGCGGGCTGATGAGCGGCAGGTTCTTGGGATCGGCAAAGAAACGGAAGGCGCGCTCCGCCTCAACCGATACGAACTGCGAGGTTTCGAAAAACTCGACCATAGGGCGACCACGGGGCCTGTCCGGGATGAACCAAGATAGTAAACCCTAGAGCTTGTAGGTACTCCCGCGGAAACTCCAAGCGCTGGGACTTTTCACAGGCTGCCTTAAGCCAAGCCAACCACCTAAAAAATACATATTGACAAGCAACAACTTAGGCGTAGGATGTGGTCAAAAGTGGTCGAAAGTGGTTTGAAGTTGGCTCGTTATGGGTAGCCGGCGCCGGACTGAGGGGCGCCAGTGGAATGATCGAGAACCTCCCCCAACTCGACGCCATCGAACCCGAATTTGAGCAGTTTTCGACCGCTTTGACCTCCATGGCTGTGGCAATTGCAGCCTGGAAACGGAATCAACCGAATGTTTCGCGGCAATCACCCAACCCGCGTCGACGAAAAAGGACGGCTCAAGGTCCCCGCGGAATTCAAGCGCGTGATCGACGAGAAATATGCCGTTCGATTCTACATCACGTCGCTGAATGGGAAGGTTGCCCAGATATATCCCTTCGAGGAATGGGAACGGATCGAGCAGAAGCTGGCCGCGCTCTCCAATTTCAATCCCACCAAGAAGAGGTTCCTGACGCGCACCAATTATTGGGGCCAGGCAGTGGAGATGGATGCCCAGGGACGCCTGTTGTTGCCGCAACTGCTGCGCGACGCGGCGGAGCTGAAGGGCGACGTAGCGGTGTTGGGATATCTGAACCATTTGGAAGTCCAGAGCATGGAAGCGGTCAGCAAGGATGTGGCAGAACCCTTTACGGCCGATGACGAAAAGAACCTGGACGACTTGGGCATTTAGCAGTGCATGGCAGCGGGGAACACGCCCCCAGGGGCGGACATGGCAGTCGGGAACAGCAAGTTGGCCATGTCTCCGTTCTTTTAAAAGAAGCGATCGAATTTCTGGCGGTCAAACCTGGCGGGACCTATATCGACGCCACCGTGGGGCTGGGCGGGCACAGTTTCGAGCTCGCAAGACGCCTCGGCCCACGGGGTCGTTTGATTGGGCTCGATAAGGACCCGAAGGCGCTGGCTATCGCGCGCGAGCGGCTGCAGCCGCCGGCTGGGATGGAAAACAACTGGCCGGTGGTGGAGCTGATCAACGCATCGTTTGCCCGGGTCGCGGAGTTCGTCGGCGAACAACAAGCTGACGGGCTGCTGGCGGACCTGGGATTGAGCTCGTTGCAGCTTGCGGACGCGGCGCGGGGCTTCAGCTTCCAGGCGGAGGGCGCACTCGACATGCGGATGGACCCGGGCGCCCCCATGACTGCCGAACAAGCGGTAAACCAGCTCAGCGAGCGCGAGCTTGCTGATTTGATTTACGAATTCGGTGAGGAAAGGAGGTCGCGGAGAATCGCCAGAGCCATTGTCCGGTCGCGGCCGATACGAACCTCGAAGCAGTTGGCGGAGGTGGTAGCGGCCGCGGCCGGGCCAATGAAACCCGGGCCCATTCATCCTGCGACGCGCACCTTTCAGGCTCTCCGAATTTTCGTAAACCGCGAATTGGACGAACTGCGGGCGCTGCTCTTGAGCGCGCCCGAGGTACTCCGAAAAGGCGGGCGGCTGGTGACCATCAGCTTCCACTCGCTGGAAGACCGGATCGTGAAGGACGCGTTCCGGGACGGCGCGCAAGCCGGCTGCTACCGGCTGCTGACGAAAAAGCCGGTGACCGCGAGCGGGGAAGAGGTCGAGCAGAATCCGCGGTCGCGCAGCGCGAAGCTGCGGGCGGTGGAAAAAGTTGTGGGAGATGTGCAAAACATCGTACCACGACATAATTAGCGGAAGAAATTGTGAGAATGGTTAATAAAAAGTTTCCGGGGCGGCATCGCCTCTCTGACTAGGGCGAATGAGTAGTTCCACAAAACAAAATCCTTCCTTTCGATGCCGTCCCGGGAAGGATTCTAGAAGTCGGCGGACCCGGAGGTGCAGGATGTATACGGGCACAGTGATCAACGATCTGTTGGAAATGGTGGCGCGGGCGGAAGGCCACGCGGAGGATCGGCGCACGGCAGTCGAACTGGAGCACGAAGACCGGCTCCTGGCGTCGCACTTCGGCTATCGCCTGGCGGATGCGCAACCGATGATGAACGGGGTGGCGTAATGGCAGCCGGGGCCACCACGCGTCCGCAGGTGTGGGCCAGCCGCCGCGGTTGGAACGGCACGCCCGAGGTTTACTTCACCAAGGCCATCGACAACTCACGCCTGGTGCGCGTCGCCGATACCAAGCGCAGCCGCGAAATGACGCAGTTCGCCTGCGCGCTGGCGCTCCTGTTCCTGCTGGTCATGATCTATGCCTGGCAGCATTTCAGCGCCATCGAGTATGGCTACCGCATCGAGGCGATGAAATCGCAGCGCGAGAGCATGGTGGAAACCAACCGCGCCCTGCGCCTGGAGGAGGCCTCCTTAAAAGACCCGCAGCGCATTGACATGCTGGCGCGAGAGATGGGCCTGCAGACCCCGAAGGCCGGACAAGTGGTCCGCGTCGAGCCCAGCGCCAAGGACCCCGGAGTGCCGGTGATGGCGCGCGCCGACGTGGCGGTGATTTCGACGCCGTAACAAGGTTTCACGTTTCAAGTTTCACGTTGTGCGTTCCACCGTTTGGCGAACCTGCCTCGATAACGTGAAACGTGAAACGTGAAACTTTTTGCTTTGAGCCCTCGATCATTAGTCAGGTGAAGACCGTGGCGGGAAATAGCCTGCTGAAGGACCCGAAGTGGCGGCTGTACCTGCTCGGCGGCGTCCTGTTTCTGTGGTGTGGATTCATCGGCCTCCGCCTGGTTCAACTGCAAATCCTCCGTTACGGCGACTGGCTGCAACGCGCGCAACGCCAGCAGCAGCGCACTATCCCGGTGGCGCCCCGCCGCGGCATCATTTACGACCGCAACGGCCACGAGCTGGCCATGTCCATTTCGGTGGACTCGGTGTTTGCCGTGCCGAGTGAAATTCCCGACCCGGAGAACACTGCCAACCTGCTGGCGCGCGTTCTGAACAGCGACCCGCGGGAGATGGTGGCGCGGCTCAAGGCGTCGCACTCCTTCGCCTGGATCGCGCGCAAGGTGGACGCCGATGCCGGCCAGCGCATCCGCGCCCTGAACCTGCGCGGCGTCTACTTTCAGAAGGAGCCGAAGCGTTTCTATCCCAAGCGCGAACTGGCCGCGCAGACCATCGGCTACGTCGGGCTGGACGACGAGGGCCTGGGCGGCATTGAGCACGCCTTCGACGCGCGCCTGCACGGCACGCCCGGCAAGATGCTGATCACCATGGACGCGCGCCGCAAATGGTTCGGCCGCGTCGAGCGCCAGCCCGACCCCGGCGACAACGTGGTCCTCACCATTGACGAAAAAATCCAGTACATCGTCGAGAAGGAACTCGAGCAGGCCATGCACGACACCCGCGCCGAAGCGGGCACGGTGGTGGTGCAGAACCCGCGCACCGGCGAGATCCTGGCGCTCGCCAACCGCCCCACCTTCAATCCCAACATCTACAAGGACGCGCCGCTCCCCGCGCTGAAAAACCGGGCGGTCAGCGACATCTACGAGCCCGGCTCGGTGTTCAAGATCGTCACGTATTCTTCCGCCGTGGAAGAGAAAGTGGTGCAGCCCGAGGACCCCATTGATTGCCAGGGCGGCGTGATCAACGTCGGCGGCATTCGCATCCACGACCTGCACAAGATGGGCGTGGTGCCGATCAAGGACGCGCTGGCGCACTCCAGCGACGTGGCCGCGGTCAAGGTCGGCATGCGCGTGGGCGATCAGCGTTTGTACAACTACATCCGGGGCTTCGGCTTCGGACAGCAGACCGGCATCGAACTGCCCGGCGAAACCAAGGGCATGGCCAAGCCGGTGAACCGCTGGTCGAAGGTTTCCATCGGCGCCATGTCGATCGGCCAGGAAATCGGCGTGACCGCGCTGCAACTGGCGTCCATGGTATCGACGGTCGCCAACGACGGCGTCTATACGCCGCCGCGCATCGTCGCCGGCGTGCTGCCGCCGCGCAAGACTCCTCAAACCGTCACCTTCCAGCGCCCGCCGCAGCACCGCGTCATTTCCACCTTGGCCGCGGCGCAGATGAAGAAGATGCTGGAAGGCGTGGTCCTGTTTGGCACCGGGCGGCGGGCCATCCTCGACGGCTACACCTCCGCCGGCAAGACCGGAACCGGGCAGAAGGTTGACCCCAGCACCGGCACGTATTCGCGGACCAAGTACGTGGCGACATTTGCTGGTTTCGCGCCGGTGAACAATCCCGCGCTGACCATCATGGTTAGCCTGGATTCGCCGGTCGGCCTCCACCAGGGCGGGCAGGTTTCAGCGCCGGTGTTCACGCGCATCGCGCAGCAGGTGTTGTCTTACATGAACGTGCCGCACGATGCCGAAATCAAGAATGCCAAGCGCCTGCAAATGCGCGCGGCGGTGAAGGACGAAGAGTTAAATGAAGGCTCGCCCGATCGCCTGGGCGGCGGTCTTGAAGTGGCGGAGAATGCCGCACCCGAGCCGCAGCAGCCGAAGTCTGCGCCGGTGATCGCGGCTACGCCCGCGGCGAAAGTTACGCCGGCGGCGCTAACCTCGAAGACTGCGGCGCCGCCACCGGTGCCGGTCGTTCCGGGGCCGCAGCCCGCGACCGAAGAGCGTCCCGGCGGCGGGACCGTTGTCCTCGATGTAGGCGGCGCCGTCAACGTCCCATCGTTTGCCGGAAAAACTCTGCGCTCCGCCATCGAGGCGGCGCAGGACGCGGGGCTGGAGATCGAAGCCATGGGCAGCGGCATCGCCCGCGAACAATCTCCGGCGGCAGGGACGCGCGTGCCCAGCGGAACCAGAATCTCGGTTCGCTTCAGCCGCTAACTAAAGCTGATACTGAAACTGAAACCGAAACTGAAACTGAAACTCTCCCGTCCTGTG
Organism: Terriglobia bacterium; assembly: GCA_020072845.1. Taxonomy (NCBI): domain Bacteria; kingdom Pseudomonadati; phylum Acidobacteriota; class Terriglobia; species Terriglobia bacterium. The sequence continues at coordinate 9,183 of JAIQGF010000010.1, read as the reverse complement.
GTTAAATCATGCCAATGAAGTTCCAACAACTGCTCGACGGCGCGGAGTTCCTCTTCCAGCGCGGCAATCCCGAGATCGCCGGGCTCGACTATGATTCCCGTCGCGTGCAGCCCGGCTGGTGCTTTGTCGCCATGAAAGGCGAAACCACCGACGGCAATCGCTACATCGAGGCTGCGCTTGCCGCCGGCGCGGTCGCGGTGGTCAGCGACGATGCAAAAGTCGAGCCCAAGGGCGACGTCGCCTGGGCGCAGGTCCCGCACGGACGCCGCGCGCTCGCCCGCCTGAGCGCAAATTTCTACAAGCGGCCCGCCGAAAAGCTGGCCGGCAGCGGCATCACCGGCACCAACGGCAAGACCACAACCTCATTCTTGCTGGAATCAATTCTGCAGGCGGCAGGGCGGAAGACCGCGCTCATCGGCACCGTCGAATACCACGTGGCGGGCAATGTTCTGCCTGCGCCGCACACCACGCCCGAGCCGCTCGAACTCAATCAAATGCTGGCCGAGGCGCTGCGCAACGGCGCAACAGAAGCGGTGATGGAGGTCTCCTCCCACGCCCTGGCGCAGCAGCGCGTCTTCGGGATTCCCTACGATGTCGCGATTTTTACCAATCTCACGCGCGACCATCTCGACTACCACCGCGATTTCGACTCCTACTTCGCCGCCAAGCGCGCGCTGTTCGAGGGCGTCGGCACCGATCCGCCGCGCATCGCCATCATCAATATTGAAGACGAGTACGGAAAGAAGCTGGCGAAGTTCAGCAAGTCGCGCTCGCAGGTGCTGACGTACGGCGTCACTCAAGGCGACTTCTACGCCGACAAAGTCGACGTCGGCATGAACGGCACGCGCTTTGACCTGGTGACACCCACAGGCACGGTTCCGCTCTGGTCGCCGCTCATCGGTCGCGTCAACGTCTGCAACGTCCTTGCCGCATCGGCCGCCGCCTTCGCGCGCAACTGCCCGCCGGAAGCCATTTCCCGGGGTGTTGAGCGGCTGACCTGCGTGCCCGGGCGCTTCCAGCGCGTGGACGCCGGCCAGCCCTTCACCGTCGTGGTGGATTACGCCCACACCGACGACGCGCTGCGCAATCTCACCGCGCTTGCCCGCGAATTCGTTGCCCGCGGCGGCGGCAAGGTGATCACCGTCTTCGGCTGCGGCGGCGATCGCGATCGCGCCAAGCGCCCGCTGATGGGAGAAGCCGCCGGGCGCGGCAGCGACTACGTCATCCTCACCTCCGACAATCCGCGCAGCGAGGAGCCGATGGCGATCATCAACGACGCTCTGCCCGGATTGGAGCGCACCAAGACGCCGTTCACCGTCGAGTCCGATCGCGCCAAGGCGATTGCGCTCGCGGTCAAGACAGCCGGGCCGGGTGATATCGTCCTCATCGCCGGCAAGGGGCACGAAAAAATGCAGATCACCCGCGAAGGCGCGCATCCGTTCGACGATGTCGAAGTCGCGCGCGCGGCGCTGCAGGCTGCCGGCTACCACCAGAAAGAATCCGCGCCGGTTGGAGGAACGCGATGAGATTGCCGCTGGCACGCATTGCCGAGATCATCGGCGGGATGGCAGACGCGATTCATCGCGACGCCGTCGCCACCGGCTACTCCATTGACTCGCGCACGCTGCAGCCCGGCGACTTGTTTTTTGCCATTCGCGGCGAAAATTTCGATGGCCACGATTACGTGAACGCGGCCCTGGAACGGGGCGCGGTCGCGGCCGTGGTGCGCGTCAGCCAGGCGGCGCGCTTCGGCGACCAGCGCCGCATCATCGCCGTTCCCGACACTCTCGCGGCCCTGCAAACCCTAGGCCGCGCTGTGCGCCGGATGTGGAACAAGCAAGTAATCGCCATCACCGGCTCGGCGGGCAAGACCACCACCAAGGAATCGGCGGGGCGCCTGCTGTCGGCGAAATACCGTGTGCTCAAGTCCGAGGGCAATCTCAACAATCACTACGGACTGCCGCTGCAATTGCTGCGGCTGGAGCCGGAACATCAGCTCGCGGTAGTTGAACTCGGCATGAACCACGCCGGCGAAATCCGCGCGCTGGCCGCGCTTTGCGAGCCCAATGCCGGCGTCGTGACCTGCGTCGCCCCGGTACATCTTGGCTTCTTCAATTCCGTCGCCGACATCGCCCGCGCGAAGTACGAGCTGATCCAGTCGCTCCCCGCCACCGGCACCGCGGTGCTGAACGCGGATGACGAATACGTCTCGCAGTTTGGCCGCGATTTTTCCGGACGCGTCATCACCTTCGGCATCCATCATCCCGCCGATGTCCGCGCGGAAGCGATCCGCGAAATGGGGCCGGACGGCTCCGAGTTCGATGTGGTTGCCGGCGCGGCGCGCGCGCACGCCCGGTTACCGCTCATCGGCCGCCACAACATCTACAACGCGCTCGGCGCGATTGCCGTGGCGCTGTTCGGCGGGCTCACCCTGGAGGAAGCAACCTCGGGAGTCGCGCTGTTCACTCCGGCGGACAAACGCGGCCAGGTCCTGACCGTGGGCGGCGCCACCGTCATCAACGACTGCTACAACTCCAACCCGCGCGCGCTCGATTATGTGGTGGACGCGCTGGCCGGCATGGCTGTCCCTGACGGCGGCCGCCGGGTCGTGGTGGCCGGCGAAATGCTCGAACTCGGCCCCACTACCGACGACCTCCACCGCCGCTCTGGCGCCCACATGGCCGACAAGAAGATTGACATCGTGCTCGGCGTCCGCGGCGCCGCCCGTAAGATCGCGGACGCCGCGGCCGAAGCCGGCGTCCGCGCCGAATTTGTCGATTCGCCTGAACTGGCGGGCGAGTGGCTGGCGCGCGAGGTCCGCCCCGGTGACATCGTCCTGCTCAAGGCTTCCCGGGGCGTGAAACTGGAGGGTGCGCTGGAAACCTGGACGGCGAAGGGCGTCGCTGGCACTTAGTTTGTGGTGCGCGGTGTCCGCCTAGCTACTAGCCGCTGACCCCTAGCCCCTACAAACATTTCACTCCACTGCTGTATTCTTAGCCCAGCATCCCCACACTGGAAGGGAGAGCTGTTTGCTCTACTGGCTTCTTTATCAGGTGCTGTTCCGCTATTTTTCTCCCTTCCGCATTTTCCGGTACCTGACTTTTCGCACCGCGTTTGCCAGCCTGACGGCGCTCTTCATGGGCCTGATCGTCGGTCCCGCCATCGTTCGCAAGCTGCGCGAATTCCAGATCTCGCAGTACATTCGCGAAGAAGGCCCCAAGGCGCACCAGAAGAAAGCCGGCACGCCGACCATGGGCGGGCTGCTGATCGCTGTCGCCATCATCGTTCCCACGCTCCTGTGGGCCGACCTGACCAACAAGTACGTCTGGATCGCCGTCATGGCCACGGCGGCTTTCGGCGGGATTGGTTTTGCCGACGACTACATGAAGGTCGTGAACCAGCGCAATCTCGGCCTAACCGGAAAAACCAAGCTGATGCTGCAAGTCCTGGTCAGCGTCATCATTGCCGTCTCGCTCATCCTCTTGCAGGCGAAGGGGCAGTACTCGACGCACCTGATGGTGCCGTTTTTCAAGAACGTCCGCCCCGACCTGGTGATCTCCGCGTTGGTCGCCAAGCCGCATCTCTGGCCGATCGCATTCCTTCCGTTTATCGGCTTCGTGGTGCTGGTGATCGTCGGCTCCAGCAACGCCGTGAACCTCACCGACGGCCTCGACGGCCTCGCCATCGGCTGCACCGTGATTGCCGCCGGCGCGCTCACGGTTCTTACTTACGTCAGCGGCCACGCCACATTTTCCGACTACCTCGAACTGCAGCGCATGCCGCAGGTGGGCGAACTGACCATCTTCTGCGGCGCCATGGTCGGTTCCGCCATCGGCTTTCTCTGGTATAACGCCCATCCCGCCGAGGTCTTCATGGGCGACGTCGGCTCGCTCGCGCTCGGCGGCGCCATCGGCACGGTCGCGGTCATCATCAAGCAGGAACTGCTGCTGCCGTTCATCGGCGGCGTTTTCGTGATTGAAGCGGTGTCGGTGATTCTGCAGGTGGGCTCGTACAAGCTGCGCAAAAAGCGCATCTTCAAGATGGCGCCGCTGCACCATCATTTCGAGTTGCTGGGATGGTCGGAGTCGAAAATCATCGTCCGCTTCTGGATTGCCTCGCTCGTCTTCGCCCTGTTCGCCCTGACCACCTTGAAACTGCGCTAGCCGCGTGTGCGACAATCAGGGGTTCGAATCCAGGGTAGTGGACCCGCAAATCGTTTAGGCAGGGAGGAGCACGACCTTGAAAGTCGTGCTTGGGGGAGGTAAGAGCCCGATGGGCACGACGAATGTCGTGCAATTTTGACCGTGTTACGCAGGACTGGACACGATACATCCGTGCTGATCGGGGAGAAACGTTACCTCATCAGATTCCCCCCAGGACGCCCGGGTTGTAAGAAAAATTTGAGCCATGGCAGAACCTTTTGACGTAAAAGGCAAGCGCGTGCTGGTGGTCGGGCTGGGCAAGTCCGGCGTTGCTTCCGCCCAGTTTTTGCAGCAGCGCGGCGCCCGCGTCACCGCCTCCGACGCCAAGGCCGAGGACGACCTGCGTGCCGACATCCGCACCCTCCTCGATCTCGGTGTCGCCGTCGAAACCGGCGGCCACGGCGAGCGTACTTTTCGGCAGCAGGACCTCATCGTGGTCAGCCCGGGCGTGCCCACCGATGTTCCACAACTGGCGCAGGCGCGCGCCATGGGCATTCCCGTCATCGGCGAAATCGAACTGGCCTCGCGTTTTCTGAAGGGCCACATCGTCGCCATCACCGGCTCCAATGGCAAGACCACCACCACCGCGCTGGCCGGCGACGTCATCGCCTGGGGCGGCTACGAGTCGCAGGTCGGCGGCAACATCGGGACGGCCGCCATTTCGCTGGTCGCCGACGCCACCGACGACACCTACAACGTCCTCGAGGTCTCCAGTTTTCAGTTGGAGACCATCCAGACGTTTCATCCGGAAATCGCGGTCGTGCTCAACGTCACGCCCGACCACCTCGACCGCCACGGCAGCTTCGACCAGTACCTTGCCGCCAAGAAGCGCGTTTTCGAAAACCAGATTTCCTCGGATTACGCCATCCTCAACGCCGACGACAAACAAGCAGCGCGTATGGCCGACGGCCTCAAGGTCCAGGTCCGCTGGTTCAGCCGCAAGAAGGAGGTCGAGCGCGGCGCCTTCGTGCGCGACAGCCGTATCCTCCACCGCGACGACTCCGGCGAGCACGAGATCATGCCGGCCGCCGAGATTTCGCTCCAGGGCGCGCACAACCTGGAAAACGTACTGGCGGCGGTCTGTATCGGCATGATCGTTCCCTGCGAGCCGCACCGCATCCGCGCCGCCGTCAAGGATTTCAAGGCGGTCGAGCACCGCCTCGAGTTCGTCACCACCATCAATGGCGTGCAGTTCTACAACGATTCCAAGGCCACCAACGTGGACGCCACCATCAAGGCGCTGGAATCGTTTCCCCGCAATATCCACATCATTCTTGGCGGCAAGGACAAGGGCTCACCCTACACCGTGCTCAATCCGCTGCTGCAGGAGCGGGTCAAACGCGTCTACACCATCGGCGCCGCCGCTGCCAAGATCGAAAAAGAAATCGCCGGCGCCGCCGAAATCGTCCACGCCGAAACGCTTGATGTCGCTGTCCGCCGCGCCTTTGAGGCCGCCACTCCCGGCGACATCGTCCTGCTCGCCCCGGCCTGCGCCAGCTTTGACCAGTTCCAAAGCTACGAACACCGCGGCCGCGCTTTCAAGGACCTGGTCCACGCCCTGGCGGAGAAAAAGCAAGCGATCAGCTCTTAGCTATTAGCTTTTAGCTCTTAGCTTCTGCCGTTTGATATCCACACTGTCGCGTACCCGCCGAGTTACCCCAGACCCGTTACCGTGAGTGTTACAACTGATCTGATCCGAGCGATACACAAGCTAAAAGCTAAGAGCTAATAGCTAAAAGCTCCCCATGGCCAAACGCGTCAGCGTCGACAAAACTCTCTTCACCGTCACGCTGATCCTGGTTTTCATCGGCCTCGTCATGGTGTTCAGCGCCTCGGCGGTGATTGCCAAGGACAAGTTCGGCTCCCCCTATCACTTCGTGGTGCGCCAGTTCGGTTGGGCATTGGCCGGGCTCGCGGCAATGTTGGGCGCCATGCGCCTCGACTACCGCCGCTACAAGCATCCGGCGGTTGTCTTCTCGCTGATGGCCGTGACCACCTTGCTGCTGATCTCGGTTTTCTTCCTTGACCGGACGCACAACACGCATCGCTGGATCAAGCTCGGCCCGCTTTCCTTCCAGCCTTCCGAACTCGCCAAGCCCACGCTCATCCTCTTTCTCGCGTATTTCCTCGAAACGCGTACCAAGTCCATGGACGATTGGCGCGGCACCCTCATGCCGGCCATTGCGCCCGCGGTGGTGATGTCGGCGCTCATCCTGGTTCAGCCCGACCTTGGCACCGCGCTCGCCTGCGCCGCTATCAGCGCCGTCATCCTGTTCGTCGCCGGCATGAACCTGAAGTATTACGCCTACGCGCTCGCGCCCCTGCCGCTCTTCTTTTATGTCTTCATCGTGCGCGTTCCCTGGCGTTACCAGCGCATTCTGGCCTTTCTCGACCCGTACTCCGACCCGCAGGGACGCGGCTTCCACATCATTCAGTCGCTGATCGCCGTCGGCACCGGCGGCCTCACCGGCCTCGGCCTGATGGAAGGCAAGCAGAAGTTGTTCTACCTGCCCGAGCCCCACACCGACTTCATCTTTGCCGTCACCGCCGAGGAGCTTGGTTTGCTGGGTGCGACCGTGGTGGTCGCGCTGTTCGCCATTTTTCTCTATCGCGCCATCCGTGCCGCGGTTATCACCGACGACGTCTTTGCGCGCTACCTCGCCACCGGCATCGGCGCCATGGTCGGGGTGCAGGCGCTGTTCAACATCAGCGTGGTCCTCGGCCTGGCCCCCACCAAAGGCATCCCGCTGCCCTTCATCTCCTACGGCGGATCGTCGCTGTTCATCACCCTCGCCAGCGTCGGCGTGCTGCTCAACATCACCCAACACACGGACTGAACCGCAACCTCTGCCAGTGCCCACACTGTAGGGGATGTCATCCCGAGTGCAGCGAGGGATCTAGGTTTCCGCTTGCATCACTACTGTTCTCCTGAGCAAGACTGACTTTCACAAATCGGCAATCGACAATCGGCAATCGGAAATGACTTTCGGCTTCGGTACCTCTGTGCCCTCTGTGGCGAGATGCCGATGATGTAATCTGACTCCATGCGCGCACTCCTGGCAGGCGGCGGAACCGGCGGACACGTCATTCCCGCGCTGGCCATCGCCCGGGAACTGCATGACAAGTTCGGCGCGGAGATCATTTTCGTCGGCACCGCGCGCGGCATCGAAACCCGCCTCGTCCCCGCCGCCGGCTTTCCGCTGAAGCTGATTGACGTCGGCCAGCTCAAGAACGTCAGCGCCATTACGCGCCTGAAGACCTTGTTCGCCCTGCCGCGCGCCATTTTCGCCGCGTCGCAAATCCTGCGCGAGTTCCATCCCGACGTCGTCATCGGCGTCGGTGGGTACGCCTCCGGCCCGGCGATGCTAGCCGCCGCGCTCAGCAGCGTGCCGGCGGTGGCGTTCGAACCTAACTTCGTTCCCGGCTTCGCCAACCGCGTGGTCGCTCCCATGATCGCGGTAGCGGCGGTGCAGTTTCCCGAGACCCGCCACTGGTTTCGCCGCTCGGTTGTGACCGGCGTTCCGGTGCGCCACGCTTTTTTCGAGATTCCGCCGCGCCCGCCCGGCGCAGATCCGACGCTGTTATTGTTCGGCGGCAGCCAGGGCGCGCACGCCCTCAATCGCGCGCTCATCGAGGCGCTGCCCACGCTCATCGAGCGCGTGCCGGGCCTGCGCGTCATTCATCAGACCGGCGAGCGCGATTACAACGAGGCGCAGGCCGATTACCTGAGTGCCGGAATTCCCGCCGAGGTTTCTCCGTTCATTCACGACATGCCCGGCGCCTTCGCGCGCGCCGACCTGGTGATTTGCCGTTCCGGCGCCAGCACCGTCGCCGAGATCGCGGCGGCAGGGAAGCCGGCCATTTTCGTGCCCTTCCCGCGCGCCGCCGACGATCACCAGCGCCGTAACGCCGAGGCGCTCTCGACGAAAAACGCGGCCATACTCATCCCGGAATCGGAACTTACGCCGCAAAGGCTGGCCGACACGGCGGCGCAACTGCTCAACGATCCCGCGCACCTGCGAGCGATGGGTGCGGCAGCGCATCGGCTCGCCCATCCCGATGCCGCCGGCGAAATCGCCGGTTTGGCCGCGAAATTGGCGGGTGTGCCGGACTAGAATCGAACCAAGGTAAGCTCTTAGCTGTTAGCTCTTAGCTTTTAGCCAAACCGGGACAAGATAAGAGCTGTGTTCAGAACCATGGGTTCACACGGATGGATTTCTCTTATCCGTGTTCATCCGTGTAAATCCGTGGTTAAGTATTTGTTTGCGGCTTACGCTACCCTTCAGCAGCTAAGAGCTAAGGAGACTCTGATTAAGCTCTCCACTTTCCACAGGCATTGTAGTTAAAGTGCAGCCAGATGAACTCTCACCACCAACAGAGGACACTGGCGATGATGACGGGCTTTGAGCGGTACACGAAGAAGACGCGACGGGCGCAGTTTCTGGAGGAGATGGAGCAGGTGGTGCCGTGGGCGAAGCTGGGTGCGCTGCTCGAACCGCATTACCCCAAGGCGGGCGGTGGACGGCCGCCGGTGGGGGTGGAGCGGATGCTGCGGATTTATTTTCTGCAGCAGTGGTTCAACTTATCGGACCCGGCGGTGGAAGAAGCGCTGTACGACTCGATGGTGATGCGCGATTTCGTGGGCATTGACCTGGGGCGGGAGCCGGCGCCGGACGAGACCACGGTGTGCAAGTTCCGCCATCTTTTGGAAGCGCACGGGTTGGGCGGGGAGATGCTGGAGGCGGTGAACCTGCATTTGCAAAGTAAGGGGGTGCGGATCACGAAGGGCACGATCGTGGACGCGACCATCATTCATGCGCCCAGCTCGACGAAGAATCAGTTGCAGCAACGCGATCCGGAGATGAAGCAGACCAAGAAGGGCGGGCAGTGGTATTTCGGGATGAAGGCGCACGTGGGCGTAGACAGCAAGACGAAGATGATCCACAGCGTGGTGGCCACGGCCGCGAACCAGGCGGACGCG